>NZ_JAJCKS010000041.1:0-13860 GCF_020558815.1 Blautia sp. 210820-DFI.6.14 | reverse complement strand
TGATACGATAATAACGCCATTAGAATTACTTGTCAAGAAGTTTTTGTTGACTTTTAGATGTAGATTAAGTATGATATGCTTATAAATACCAAGAAAAGCAACGAAAGGAGCGGTTATACTAAGTTATGGAGCATTACGAAAAGAAAATCAGTTTCTTAGGAGAGAACATACAGACCATAAGAAAACACAGAGGAATGAAACAACAGGAACTTGCGGATAAAATCGGTATCAATATGCAGAGCCTTTCCAAGATTGAACGAGGTGTGAATTTTCCTACCTTCGATACATTAGAAAAGATAATGGACGTGCTGGGTGTAATGCCCAATGAATTATTATCGGGAGAATGGAAGTATGTTAATCAATCCGAAAAGGAAGTCTGCCAGTTTTTAAGAATTGAAGAACGATTAAATGCAGAACTAAAACATGGACATTATGACAACTTCTTTGACAGCGAGGAAGAATGGCTGGAATATGAGTTGGAAAAGTTACGGGAATATATTACCGACTACATCAACGGGAAAAGTATTGTAGCGTCCGACCTTTATCCAATCAAAGAATTTATCCAGCATTTGAAGTTTCAAAAACTGTTAGACCGCTATGATGATTTATACAGCATGGATATGTTCGGGGAAAGCATAGAGGGACATAAATATAGGACACCTTATCAAGTCGTAAAAATGATAAACCCCAATTCAAAAGAAGATATGGAATTATTACGGGAAGTATTGAAAAATAACCATTTTGATGATGAGGACGAATAACTTTTTCCCTCTTTGTAGAAGATACAGCAAACAAAAAGCCCAGTAAAGAGTGCAAAGCACCACCAATGGTGGCAAGGCTCTTGACAGGGCTTTTTCTTTTCTGTGGAGGGTAATCAAGAGGAAGAAAAGATAAAATTTGATTTGTGGTAAATCGGATAATATCAATGAAATTGTCACGGTACAAATTTGGGCTATATAAGGAATAGTAACTGGAAGATTGTAGGGTAATCAAAAAGGCGTGTATTTTAAATCAGAGATACACGTCTTTGAAATGAATGAAATTCAATGAATTTTATTCATTGACAATCGTTCATTCACGAGATATAATTTTAGTGAAAGGAGTTGATTACATGAATATTACGAAACAAAAATCACAAAAGACTTTTGATAAGCAAGCTGCCGATTATGATACAAATATTCAGGGGGAACATGCTCGAAAACTCTATAAGCCGATTATAGAAAATTTAAAAAATAAGAATATACATTCTATATTAGATTTAGGTTGTGGAACGGGTGCGTTACTTAAAGAAATAAAAGAATTAAATATAGCAGAACAACTATTTGGAATAGATATATCTCCCAATATGCTTGAAATTGCAAAAAATAAACTAGGAAATGATGCAACACTTATCTTAGGCGACTCTGAGAGATTACCTTTTGAAGATAGTTCTTTTGACGCCATTGTATGTAATGACTCATTTCATCATTATCCACAACCAGATATTGTAGAGAAAGAAGTGTCTAGGTGTTTAAAGCAAAATGGAGTTTTCATTATCGGTGATTGTTGGCAACCAATCGGAGCAAGACAGATAATGAATTACTATATGAAACACAGCAATAGTGGAGATGTAAAGATTTATTCAAAAAAGGAAATGTTGTTATTATTATCAAAAGACTTCCACGAAATTGAATGGAAATCTTTTGGCACAAGATCTTGTTTAATTATAGCATACAATAATTAAACCGCAAGAAAGGAAAGAAAACAATGCGTATTTCAAAAGAACCAGAGGAACGTAAACAAGAAATTTTAGAAACAGCCATTAAATTATTTAGTGTAAATGGGTTTGAAAAAACTTCAATATCAGACATAGCAAAAGAAATTGGAATAGCACAAGGATTATGTTATAGATATTTCCCATCAAAAGATGTACTTTTTCAGTCTGCTATCAATGAATATTCAAATATTTTAGTCGCCAATATGACAAAAAATATAAATATAAAAAAGGATAGTTTAAAAGATATTTTGCGGAAGATGATACTTTTTGCAGAACAAGAAGATGATACATATTATCCAGTTTTTCATAATAACCAAAATAAAAATTTCCATAATTTATTAACATTGAATGTATGTGAAAAACTTTTTCCTATTGTATCTGAAATTATTGAAAGAGCAAATTACACAAATGAAATACAAGTCAATGATGTTGAAATGTATGCCAGTTTTTGCATATATGGACAACTAGGAATTATTTTAAATACCGATATATCAATTAAAGAAAAGAGTTCACGGATAAAGGCATTTTTTAGGGACTTGTTTAGGCTTTAAATCTTCCCCTGCCAAAAGGCAGGGAATATTTAAATAAATTAAATGAATAATTTTCATTCAATAGGAGGAATTAAAATGAACAAAAATATTGATTTTGTAAACGGAAACACAAAAAAATGTTTACTTGAAATGACTGTTCCTATGATAATAGCTATGTTTTTAAATATGGCATATAATCTCGTAGACAGTCTTTGGATTGGAAATTTGTTAGGTGAGCAGGCATACGCAGCGTTAACAAACTCGACACCTATTATTTTAATCTTAACTTCAATTGGTATGGGAGCAACAAACGGGTTAGCCATTCTATTATCACAGGTAATTGGTGCGAAAAATGAGCAAAAGAAAAAGAATATTATAGTTACTTCTTTTTTTGTATCTATAATTCTTTCAGTGTTTATGACAATTGTGTTGGAGATTTTTTTAGAGCCTATTTTGATAGTTTTAAATACACCGACTGAAATTTTTGATATGGCAAAAAATTACTTATCTATATATGCTTTGGGATATGTAGCAGTTTATTTGTATTTATACTTTACAGCCATTTTAAGAAGTTTTGGCAATACTATGTTTCAAGCAGTTGCAATGCTTGTGTCTACTTTATTGAATGCTATTTTAGATCCTATTTTCATTAACATAATTGGATTTCACGGAGCGGCAATCGCAACCTTAATATCACAGATTATTTGTTTGGCGTTTATGTGCATTTATATTTATCGTAAAAAATTATTTAACCTTTCACTATCTGATTTTGATACAAAAGAGATTATGCCGTTTGTAAAAAATGCTGTGCCGTCTGTCATTCAACAAAGTATTCCTGCTATTAGTACAACATTTTTAACTGCTATTGTTAGTACTTATAGTATTTCTGCTATTGCTGGCTACGGAGTTGCTGGAAAATTAGAAATGATATTATTTTATCCTGCTATGGCTCTTAATATGGTGTTGACTTCAATCGTAGGGCAATGTATTGGAGCACAACGTATCGACAGAGCAAAGAATTATCTGAAATTGGCGTTAAAATATGGTATTGTTGTTTCAAGTGTATTATCAGCAGTTGTTATTTTCTTCTCTAAACAGTTGGCAAAATTGTTTGTTTCCAACGTAGCTGTAACAAATGTTGTCAGTCATTATTTTTTAATTGTTAGTATCGGTTATGTTCTTTACACTATTACTAGTTGCTACTTAGGTACTTTAAATGGTATAGGAAAACCAACAAAAAGTATGATACTAATGATATTCTACTATATTATTATTCGTATTCCTTTTGCCTATCTATTATCTTGGCTGGCAGAAAATTTAAATGGTGTTTGGATAGCGATTTTAATCAGTCACATAGTCGCCTGCATTATAACTATTTTAACAAGTAATCAAATTATTAAGCGGTTATATGGAAAACTTTATGATAGGACTAAAAAAGCAAGATATAAAAGCATTGAAAGTAACTGCTGTGGAAAGTTTTAGGAATAATCTTATACGATTATGCACTACCTAACAGCATTTTATCAACAACTAAATATTTTACAATATTAAAAGTTCGTACAGACGGTATATTTTGTACGGACTTTTTTCTTGTTCTTCTTTTTGTATTTTCCAAAGATATAGACGGTATCTCCGTTTATATATTTCAGCGTATGCGGAAAGGAGGTGAGATTATGAACCCATCTTCTTTCGAGCATATCGTTAGAATACAGTTTAATGCTTTGATGATGACTGTTATTAAATGCACAGTAAAAAACAGAAACAGACAGTTTGCAAGACGTTCTAAGCGTGAAGTTTTATTCTGTGAATTATCAGATACGAAAAATGTTGAATGTGTAACTAAGGATAACTATTCTTGTGATTACATTTCGTTTGAAGTCTTGAATTTTACAATTCAAATATCAAATGAGAAACTTGCTGTTGCTTTATATAAGTTATCGAATAAAGAGCGTGATGTAATTCTATTACGCTATTTTCAAAGTATGAGCGACCAAGAAATAGCCGAATTATATCATGTATCACGTTCTGCTATTTATCGCAGAAGAAGTAACGGATTGAAGAAACTAAAAACAGTATTGAAAGAAAGGAATTGAACCAATGAAAAAAGAATATGGCTACCCTACATTAAAAGTAATATGTCAAGCGTCTGCTGGAAATGAAACTGCCATAAGAGAGATTTTGAAGTTTTATGACGCTTATATATGTAAATTATGCTTGCGTCCGTTTTACCACTCTGAAAGTGGTAAAATCATTATGCAGGTTGATGAAGAATTAAAAGGTCAAATCCATACAGAAATGATGAAAGCAATCTTGAAATTTGAAATCAGAGTAAAATAATCATACTACATGAATGAAAAACGGGAGATACACAGATATTTGTGCTATCTCCCATGTTGTTTTTGTGTCATATCAAGGCTCATTCAATCGTGGTAAATTCGTGGTAAAATGAATAGTTTTCTATACTTCAAAATGTTTGAAAGTATAGTGTTTATGCGGATAATCAAAAATCAGATATAAAATTTTTGATAAATCTTATTGATATATTGACAAATAACGTAAAATAATCTATTATATAGACAACCGATATATAGAACGTCGATATATAGCTTATTCTAAGAAGGGGGTGGACCAGATGGCTATTGAAAGAGCATTGGTTTCAGGAAGTATGGCAATGCTTGTAATGAAACTTTTGTCTGAAAAGGATATGTATGGATATGAGATGATCGACACACTGAGGCAAAAATCTCAGAATGTATTTGAGCTGAAGGCAGGAACTCTTTATCCATTGCTGCACAGCCTGGAAGAGAAAGGACTCCTGACAGTATATGAACAGGATGTAGCTGGAAAGACCAGAAAGTATTATAGCCTTACCAGACAGGGAAGAGGATTCCTTGAAAAGAAAATAGAGGAATGGAAAGAGTATTCTGCAGCAGTGACCAATGTGCTTATATTGGAGGTGTGAGTTATGGACGAATATCTGAAATTATTGCTGGAACAAATTCGCTGCACAAAAGCCAGACCATACATAAAACAGGAACTGCAGGATCATATGGAGGATCAGATTGCGGAAAACATGAAGGCAGGCATGGATCATGAACAGGCAGAGAAGGAAGCTGTCAGAGACATGGGGGATCCTGTGGAAACAGGAATCTCCCTTGACAGTATCCACAGACCTCAGGCTGCATGGAAACTTTTGGGAATAATTATATTTATCAGCATTGCAGGTGTTCTGATACATGCAGGGATTTCCGGAAAAGCCAGTGAGAATGCGGTAGCCGGTTCTGACAGATATGTGTTTCATGTTATGATCGGGCTGGCTGTCATGATGATTTTGTATCTGCTGGACTATACCGTACTGGCAAAATTTTCAAAAATAATTGCAGCTGTTTTATTGGCCGTCTGTTTGCTGGTTATATTGGAAGGAGGCCAGGTAAACGGAGCGAGGATTTTTATATCACTGCCGGGAGGCAGAAGAGGCATGGATGTACAAAAACTGATGCTGTTTTATGTCCCTATATATGGGGCGATTTTATATAAATATCATGGGTGGGGATATAAGGGACTGATAAGAGCAATCTTATGGCTGATTGCTCCAGTAATATTAGTTTACAGCCTGCCGGCACTCAGGACAGCTTGTGTGATGCTGGTAACTATGCTGACTATGTTGACGATCGCAATCAAAAAGGACTGGTTTACAGTCAGAAAGAAAAGAACTATCTGTGGAATATGGGCTGTGTTTTTGACCGCGCCCATAGCAGCTTTTCTGAGTATGTACCTGAGAAACAGGCTGGCGGAATATCAAATTGCGCGCATACAGGCGATGTTTTCCAGCGGCAGCGAAACAGACTATCTCACAAAAATGTTGCATTCACTTTGGAGACAAAATAAGCTGATCGGGAAAAGCAAATCAGATGTAACGGGAATCCTGCCAGCATTTAATGCGGATTACATTCTGACCTATCTGTCATCTGTATATGGAATAATTGCAGCTATACTTTTGTGCTGTGTTCTTGCGGTTCTGATTTTTGCAGTCTTCAACACTGCATTACGACAGAAAAATCAGCTGGGCATGATGATGGGATGCGGGTGCGGAATTGTATTTCTCATCAGTTTTTTGATAAATGTCCTTGAGAATCTTGGCGTATTTCCGCAATCAATAACATTTCTTCCGTTTTTTTCAGCCGGAGGAAGCTGTATCATAATTTCTTATGGACTCATGGGGATCGTGCTGAGTACTTACAGGTATAAGAATATTTATCCGCGACATCCTGAAACAGGCTTTATGTCCATTAATTCTAAGGTAAAAAAAGTATCATAATATTATGTTAAATAAAACCAATCAAAAACGCTGAGAATTGCTCCCAGCGTTTTTGATTGGTTTTATTTTGGACAGCTTTCTGCATTCGGCACCAGCTGTTTGCGGAACTGTGAAGGGGAAATGCCACACTGTTTTCGGAAAAAGCGGCTGAAATATAATGGATTCTCGTACCCGACCAGGTTTGCTATTTCTGTGATATTATAATTGGTCGTTTCCAGAAGCATTTTTGCATTGGTAAGCCTCAGAGACTGCACGTATTGAGCAGGTGTAGTATTGGCATACTGACGGAAGTTCTGGATGAACCAGCTGATACTCATATTGTGGGAAACAGCATAGTCCTCAATACTTATAGGTTTATTATAATGCATCCGAAAGTACTGTGTAGCCTGTTCCATATCGTTCATGTTCTGAAGGTTCTTTTTACGTGGCTTTTGCAGTGCTATTCTATGGAGGCTGATCAGGAGAATCATGAAATAATTTATCAGCATCTCCTCGTAATCAATTCGCTGCAGATTCAGTTCCTCGATCATAGACATAAATAGATTTTTGTACTCAATGGAGATACCGGTATAAATAATGCGGGTATCGTCGGCAATCCCATATCTTCTTAGAAAGTTCTTTACATTATTTCCAGTAAAGTGAACCCAGTAAACTTCGGTCTGATCCGCTCCATAATAATAGCGTTGTTCCTCACGTGGACGGTAGAGTACCATATTGCCGGCTTCTACAACAGTAGGTTTTCCATCAAAATAAAATGTGCCCGTCCGGATGCGATGTAAAGAAGCTGATAATCAAGCCGGTCTTTCGGGCGGTGGGTAGGAAGCTTTTCTACGGTGTATAGATGATAAGTACCGCAGCTTCCAATAAACAGGGGATGTTTTTTATCCATAAAATCAACCCTGGATTTGTGATAGTATGCTGATAATGTATACAAGTAATGTCTTCCTTGTCATATTGCACAAAATACAACAATATGAATTATGCAATTTTACGATTCTACAAAATATTGTTAAAAAATAGTTGGCTATTATGTAAAAGTATAACATTTTGTGCATGTTTTGGCGAATGTTGTTTATGTATTTTTTTATAATAAAAAAGTATAATGATAGTACGACAAAAGCAAAATATCTGGGATTTGCTTTTTATTATCAATTTTAGGAAAAGAAATATAGGATGAAAGTTCCGAAAAAGTCATTGGATAAAGTAAAGAAGAAAGTCAGGAAACTTACGAGCCGCAAGTGGAGCGTGAGTAATTCATACAAAGCGAAAAAGATAGCAGAGGTAGTAAGAGGATGGATTAATTACTTTAAAATTGGCTCAATTCTTACAGTAAGCCGAAAACTTGATACAGTAATCAGGTATAGATTCAGGATGTGCATATGGAAACACTGGAAAAATCCAAAAACCAGATATAAAAATTTGGTAAAACTGGGTATTAGTAAAAAGAATGCAAGGTGTGCGGCGGAATTTCATGGATATGCCCGAGTGTGCCGTACAAAAACTGTTTGTTATGCGATGTCAAATGCACGTTTGAAGAAATTTGGTTTACTCTCAGCCGAGGAATATCTTTGTAAAGCGAGATGTCAAGTTAACTGAACCGCCGGATGCGGAACCGCATGTCCGGTGGTGTGAGAGGTCGGCGGCAAAAGCCGTCTCCTACTCGATCAAACCAGCTCCGTTATACCAGGGAGGAAAATATCTCCTGTGTGAGAGGCGGCATTTATCCCAACATGTTGTGTGCACACCCTCCGTTCCAGATCGATGGGAATTTTGGCTTTGCAGCTGCAGTTGCAGAGATGCTTATCCAGAGCAGGAAAGGGCATTTCCTGTTGCTTCCGGCACCTCCGGATGAGTGGAAAGACGGAAAAGTCCGGGGAATGAAGGCACAGGGTGACATCACAGTTGATTTTGAATGGAGAGAGGGCAGGATACACAGGGTTCGCCTCTGTTCTTCCCGTGAGCAGAAAGTAACGCTGGAATGCAATGGAATTTCGAAAACAGTATTTTTAAAACCTGATGGGACAGAGAATATGATTTTTGATTGATCTGTCCTGAGGGCCTGGAAATCATAGACAGTGGTAAGTAATGGGGTACAATAAAATACAGCCAATCGATTTTGCCAGAAACTATTGATATTTCTTAGGGTATCGCATATAATATAGTTAAACCAAAAGGTTTCGTGTAGCGGCACGTAAAAGCTGTACTGTGCCCGGGCAGGGTAATTACTGGGACTATTTGATACTCGGAAGGGTATTACGCCCACACCAGGGAGATACGGTGAGTCCGCGCCGGGGACTTAATGATACCGGCGACATTTTAGACGTTCGGAAGGATGTCGCGGCTGACAGCCAGCATAAAACCGCTTTTTAAGATTATGGGCACTGGATAACAAAAAGTTGTCCGGTGCTGTTTTTATATTATAGTGATGATTGGGAAAAGATAGATGGGAAAACAACAGGATAGAGAGAAAATAGTACAGGAGATTAAAATAGCTGCCGATCTGTATAGGAAGCATTTAGTAGGTAAAAGATTTCTATATGTATTTGAAGGCAGATATATTGAGGTGCTTTATAAAGCTGCCAATTTCAGGCACTTAACAGGTGTGGCCACAAACCTTTCCGCAAAAAAGTTTTATAGTTATGCAGCAAAAAAACTGCTTCAGGCTTCGCAGATATTTTTTACACCGCAGCACCCTTTTTCATTGTGTAAGCGTAAAATTAAGCATATCGGACAGATTGCAATGCTGGCTGGCTCAGAAGGCTTTATGTTGGAAGAGATTGTTACAGATACGAGAACTTATAAGTTTGGCACAACAGATCTTAATTTTACTCTATGCTTAAATAAAGAGTATGATGATCAGGGACAGCAAAAAGGCGATTGCTTTGTAGTAGAATCACTGCGAGATGAAGATTGTTTTTCTAAAAGTACAACAGCATATACAGTAACTCATATTTTCTCAGCACCGAATGATGCGAAAAAATATACAACTTTACTGTTTTTGGATGAAAATGCAATGATAGACAGTCTTCCGGATGAAATTAAAAACATGCTGGATCAAACTTTATTACATAAATAAAAATGGAGAGTCTTAGTTGGCGATTCAATTAATCTATCCTGAGGGTATGAGAATTATTGACAGCCGTATCATGTAAAACGCACATGGTACGGCTGTTTTTATACCCTAATAGGACCTGATGATCATAAAATTTGAACGATTTCGGGGGTGTTTTTATCTGAGATAATTTTTTTAAAAATATTTGCAACCTTTTTAGGGATTCGCACGTCTAATAAGTAGAAGCACATAAATGAAGCTTCTATAGTATACTACGGATGACTAGTCTGAGATAGGAGAGCCGGAACTACAATGAATGAGGTTTTGATACGAAAAGCGAAGAAAGGCGACAAAGATGCTTTCTGCCGACTTATGGATGAGAATGTACAGAGTATGTATAAGATTGCGGCAGCATATCTGAAAAATGATGAAGATGTTGCGGATGCAATACAGGATACGATTCTTTCCTGTTATGAAAATCTGAAAAGTCTGAAACAGAACAGATATTTTAAAACTTGGATGATTCGAATCTTGATCAACAAGTGTAAGGACATGATACAGAAGAAAAAGCTGGTTACTTATACGGATCAGATGCCGGAAACACCTTTTCACGAAGAAGAATATGCGGCGATGGAATGGGCACAAGTATTAGAAACATTGGATAGCAAATATCGTTTGGTTGTTCTTTTGTACTATATGGAAGGATTTAGTGTCCGGGAGATCAGTGACGCTCTGGATATGAAGGAAAGCACTGTGAAATCTCGTCTTCATCGTGGTAGAAAACAGATTGCAGAGATGTATGGATATAAGGTTAAGGAGGGACGTGTTTAATGATGACTTTAAATAATAATGAGAAAGACTTCCAGGAAAAACTTCAAAAGGATACAGAAATGCCGGCAATCGTGCATGAACGTATCAATCAGGCATATCGATTGATTGAAAATAATGCTGTGTTACAGAAAAAAGCACCAAAGGATCCATATCACTGGATGAAAATTGGAGGCAGGGTAGCAGGAGGTATGGCAGCGGTACTGGCAGTCGGATTTATATTCTGTGCAACCAATCCAGTAATGGCAAAGAATATTCCGGTTGTAGGAGGGCTTTTTGAAATCTTGCAGGATAATGTAAGTTTCTTTGGTGATTTTTCGGATTATGCAACAACCTTGGAATCCGTTGATGGAACAACGGCAGATGGCAGTGAAGCAGATGGGGACAAGACAGGTAATGCCACTAGTGAGAATGCTTACATTAAAACAGCAGATGGGCTGACAATTACATGTTCTGAGGTATATGCCAACAGCCAGGCAGTCTATATAACTATGCAGTTTAAGAGTGATAAGCCATTTCCAGAAACGTCAACCAGGGCGGAAAGTGGAACACCGGTCATTGATCTGGATATGACTGGAGGTGTGGACTTTGATTCAGAAGCTAGTCGGGTGATCGACGGTCATGTGGAAGGACAGTTTCTGGATGACAACACCTATGCATGCATTTTCCGTTATGATCTTGCTCAGGCGGCAAAAGACTATACGGAATATAATGAGAAATACAATGAAATGACACAGCAGGTAATGGATGAGATGGGAATAACTCAGGCGGACTTAGATGATCAGACGGATGAAGGTTATGCACTGCTGGAAGAGTTTATCAAAGTATCTGAGCGTGGTGGAGCATATCAGAAATATATTAAAGATATTGAGATTCCGGATACTTTTAATCTGCATCTGGATATCTTGAAGGTAAGAGGGCTGGAAGCAGACTATGAGTGGTCAGAAGCGGATGATGAAAACTATGGAAGGGATGCCGGCTACTACAAATATGAAGGTAACTGGAGTTTCGATATCCCGGTTACAGTAGATGATTCCCGGACAGAAGTATTGGAACTGAATGATACAAACGATGCTGGTATCGGACTCAAATCCGTAATTCGTTCTCCGTATGAACTGACGGTAAATGAACTTTATAAGGAAGGATCCAACAGTGACTGCTTCATGGTAGCTCTTGATGCCAACGGAAACACACTTCCATATAATGAGTCTACTGGAAACTGTAATAACTTCGCAATTCAGGACAGGGATATTTCGACAGTAGATATTTATTTCCTGGATTATATCCAGTATATGGATGAACTGAAGGGGCAGCAGAATTTTGATAATCCTACGAAAGAAGACGGACAGAAATGGAAAAAACTTCTGGAGGAGAATGCGAAATATCATAAGACATTACATTTTGATAATGACAGTGAGACAGTGCAAAAAACTAAGTGATTCAAAGAAAGATAAGTAGGATATGAGACAAAAAGAAGTGATAGGGCAGTCAATGAGAACCACAAAATCGGCAAGACCAGGTTCAGTTGTTTATGTGCCGATGGATAAATCGGAATTCAGATCTATTATATTTTCAGAAAAGAAGAAAAATAAAATTAAGAAAATTGTAATATTGATTATATTGATGATTTTTGTTATAGGCTGTTGTATGTATGCAGGTATATCTTATTATTACTCATATCACTTCTTTTATGGGACGACCATCAATGGGATTGACAGTTCAAATAAGACAGCATATGAGGTTGAGCAGGAGATTGCTGGGAAAAAGGATAACTATACTATTCAGGTAAGGGCAAGAATGCAGGACCCGCAGGCCATTACAGGAAAAGACATTGATTATAAATACGTATCCAGCGGTGCGGTTCTCCAGCTGCTGAAAACTCAGAAATCATGGGAATGGATCGGCAGTCTTTTTGAAACAAAAAACTATATGGTTCAAGAAGAGACTTTTTTCAGCCGGGAGAAACTGGAAGAACAGGTAAATTCATTAAATTGTGCGAAAAAAGAGAATCAGATAGCACCGGAAAATGCGTATGTAAGTTTTGTTAACTCAGAATTCACTATTGTGCCAGAAACGGAAGGCAACGAATTAAATACCAAAGAAGCTTATCAGATGATATGCAGGGCAATCGATAACGATGCGGCAGAGGTAAATCTGGAAAGTGATCCAAAGGCTTATAAGAAAGCAGATGTGACGAAAGAAAGTTCAGAACTTCAGAATATGGTAAATACATATAAGAACCTGACAAAAGCAAATATCACATATACATTTGGAGACGAAACGGTAACACTCGATGGGAATACCATCAAAAACTGGCTGCAGTTTGACGAGAAAGGGCAGCTGCTCCAGAATGATGAAGCCTTCCGGCAGCACGTAGTGGATTATGTGGCACAGCTTGCAGCAGATCATGATACAGTTGGCACTGAAAGACAATTTCAGACCACGAGCGGAAGGACTGTGTATGTATATGGTTCTGCCTATGGGTGGAAGATTGATCAGGACAAGGAAGTAGCACAGCTCATGCAGGAAATTCAGTCAGGAACCCAGACAACCAGGGAACCGGTGTATTCTATGAGGGCAAATGCACACGGGATCAATGATCTCGGAGATACATATATAGAGGTAGATCTTACAGAGCAGTATATGTGGTATTATCAGAATGGAAATATTATTTTCCAATCAGAAATCGTATCCGGACTGCCAAGCGATCCGGATAGAAAAACACCCCCTGGAATATTCACATTGAATTCAAAGAGCAGTCCGTCCGTGCTGCGAGGTGAAATGACAGCAAATGGAACCTATTCTTATGAACAGCCGGTAACGTACTGGATGCCATTCAATGGAGGAATTGGCTTTCATGATGCAGACTGGCAGCCGTACTTTGGTGGTGACAGATATCTTACAGGTGGTTCTCATGGATGTATCAATCTTCCACCAGAAAATGCCGGACAGCTTTATAGTCTTATTCAGTATGATGTCCCGATAATCTGTTTTTACTAATTCTATATTCAAGATGTACAGGACAGGAGCTAAGTTGTAATGCAGCTGGCTCCTGTTTTTCATTGTCAACAATATCAGATTGGCACATGATCACCCTCTCGGTAATCCAGAACAAAGCAGGCATGATATAGAAATAGCAGAACGATTGGTAAAAGTTAGAAATCTCTTCCTTTCGCAAAGAGTGAAAAAGAGAAGGTACATTAATGGGATTGACGTATCAATACTGGAACCATATAATGGGTACAAAAAAATTTATTTATGGAAACAAACACATTGACAGAGCATACAAAAGTGCTGTGATTAAAGTTTAACAAAATATAACAAGAATTCTCCTTCCTCTATAGGTGGGAGATGAATTGTAGATCTGAGCATAAAT
>NZ_JAJCKS010000040.1:0-14215 GCF_020558815.1 Blautia sp. 210820-DFI.6.14 | reverse complement strand
TTTTTGCACCAAAAAGAGGCTGCGCACTAATTACTTAGTGCGACAGCCCCTTTTTCTATTTCAGAAACTGTAATAGTAATATGGGGACGGTGTTTTTGGCTCCTTTACTGTCCCCGGTGGCAGAAAAAAGAAACCGAATGGATTTCTCCACTCGATTTCTCTGATTTTACTGTCCTCTTCTGTCCATTCCACTTCTGGTGTAGTATTGCTTCTTACTCTCGTACATTCTTTCATCTGAAGCTTTTGAAATATCAAATATGCTGTTCCACTTGCGCTCCGAACTGAAGACATATCCGTACGAAACCGCCATCGACTCGACAAATTCTCCATGCCAGCTTTCCACTCTCTGCTCAAATGCTCTCAGAAAGTTTTCAAACTGCGGTATATCTTTTGTAATGATGACAACGAACTCGTCACCGCCCATTCTGTATACCTTGCCATGTTTACTGAAACTGTTCTTCATACAATCCGCAGCTGCCCGTATAAGCTCATCACCTGCCGCATGTCCGAAGGAATCATTAGCGTTCTTGAGTCCATTAATATCCATAGAAATATACACCCACTCCTTAGTAAGGTCGAGCTTGTTTATGTCCTCCTCATATGCACGTCTGTTGTAACATCGGGTAAGTTCGTCCGTATTCGACGTATAACGGAATTTCTCCTTTTCGTACTTCTCTTTCATGACCTTCGACAGCATATATACCATACAGCACGAAGCCAGAGTCAGATATATTCCAACTATAAGAATAGCAAAAAGACTTCCCTGCAGATAATAAGAATCCTCTACCATTACAGCAACAATATATGCCCCGCCCTGTTTCTCCACGCACCGATAATTCCGCATATCAATGCTGTCAATTTCCTGTCCTATTTTGCTGCTGTCTGTAGCTCCGGCTACGATCTTTGTATCTGCATCCGCAACCAGAATCTCCATTCCCTTGTAAACCGGCATATCCGCAACTACATTAGAAACCTCATTCTGCTTGGCCTCGTTAAGAAGGCGTTTCGGCTCAATGCCGACCTGGATCATTTTGTTTCCCGCTTCATTCCAGGTGATCGCATACATCATTTCTTTAGCCTCGGAAGTATTCGGCGTAACGTCCTGGCACATGGTAAGCTTCTTATCCTTAAGCATTGGTTTAAAATATGCCATCTGCTCTCCGGAATCAAAGCTATAACCAAAATATTTTGGCACAGAACCGCTGTAAATATAACCTTTTGTGTCAAACAAATGTATCTCATCCACAGATATCAACGCCGCAATCTTCTGTAACTCGTCGACATCATATTCTACCTCTGGTTTTGCATCGATAATATAAGAAACCGCCTTAGCTCTTACTATATAATCGTCTTTCAGCGATTTGATAAGCGCTTCTTCACTCTCATCATTTTTATCGAGTACGGTGATAACACGATCCAGAAGTACTTTTGACGTCCGGTCTGAGTTTTTGTCATTAACATACTTTAGAATAAATCCTTCCAACAATAACGCCGCAGCGATTATCGTGATGGCAAGAATTATAAGTTTTCTCTTTTTCATATCATAAGTTTTTTCCGATATCCTCCAGTTCTTTCAATGAATTTTCATCTTTCGCAAGATCTGTTTTTTCACTGGCATAATATGATTTCTGAAAAAGCATATCCCATGACAGATAATCAGCCATGCAGTCGAACTGTTTGTTGATCAGCTCATACTGTATGCTGTCAACCGGTGAACCTCCAACAGCAATCACACCGACTTTCTTGTTTTTCAACTGCAGTCCACGGCAATAGCATTTGTCGATCACAAGCTTCAGCTGTGCCGACATCCCCCACCAATATACAGGTGTTGTAAAGAGAATCATATCAGCTGCTACAATCTTATCAATTGTTGGATTTGTATCATCATTATCTACACATCCCTTATGGCATTGACAGGCACCACAACCCTTGCACGGAGCTATCTGCAGTTTATCCGGCTCGATTACTTCAATTTCATTCTTCTCAGAAGCACCTTTTATAAGTGCATTGATTGCTGTTAATGTATTTCCTTTTCTGGCGCTTCCATTAATAATTATAATTTTCATATACGTCCTCCCGTTTTTTACAATTTTATATGCTATGATGATTATATCATTCCTATAATGAATTGTATCATAAAAACGAAATTTCCGATTATTTCTTTTTCTCTCTCCGTTACTGTTCACTCCGTTCACAGTAACTTGGTCAAAATGCATTCCAAATCACCTTCGGCGATGGCATTTTGCCCCGTATGTCTCGGGATTTTGCCATATTCATGGCAAAACACCTCGCGGGATATTACCTGTGAACAGTTACGGAATTTGTCAGTCCATATAGTTCTGAATCACACTTTGCAGGTACTCTTTATACTGCTGCCGTACATCTTCCGGTCCGACAATCCGCATCCCGAAGCCGATACCGGTAATCCAGCCAAAGAACTGTGAGCTTACCGCCACTGACACTCTGGCTCTGAAATGATCTTCTCCATGAGGACACATCCATACACCATGACCAAAGCGATCGATCACGACACCTGCCAGTTCATTTCTGCATTCCAGTGTGACTTCCGCATCTACACCGCCATACATACCAAACGTTTTCTTGGCAAATGCAGCCAGATCAAAATTTTTGAAGGACTCTTCCCCTTTACGATCAGCCTCAATAATCTCAGTATCACGCATTTTATCGACACGATAATGTTTGATGATTCCGGCTGTTGCATCATAAGCAACCAAATAGTAGTTTTCATCATCCCATGTCAATGCCCACGGACTGACAACATAGAAAGCACCATTCTTTTTAAATTTCAGCTCCTTCTTAACTGTCCATTCCGCATAATGAAATTTGATCTGTTTATTTTCGTAAATAGCCGTGTGAATATAATCTACGTTATAATACACCGTTTCATTCTCTGTCTTCGGCCGGTTTACAATGAAGACATATCTGGAAAGCATTTCGGCATCTGTCTTACAGCAAAGCTTCTCCAGTTTCTGTATCAATTCCTTGGATTTCTTTTCCGTAATAAATTTAGAAGACTGAACCGCATCCACCAAAAGCTTCAACTCCGGCAATTCAAAATCCCTGGCACCAATATAATAGCCAGGGCACTTGCCTTTCTTCTGCTGGATATCCAGTCCGAATTTATCTAGAATCTCCATCTCTGTATAAATTGTTCTTCTGTCCGTACTGATCCCATATTCCTGATCCAGAATCGTGCATAATTCCGATGCATTCAACATATGTTCATCATCGGTACGTTCCAGCAGGATTTCCATCAGATATAACGTACGGAGTTTCTGATCAAATGAAGCCATAACACATCACCTCTATTTTCTGTTTCCACTCTTCCCAGTGAAATATTTTCACATTTACCACTCTTCACATTTAATATCAATTATCTGTTCGATTGGAATGACCATTTGATCTGTCATGATTATGGTATGCTCGTATTCTTCTATCTTTTTTACAATACCAGAGCACGTAACATAGGATCCGCCGGCTTTTTTTGCATCGGGAATAAAATAAGTTATCGATACATTCTGTTCTATACCGATATTATTTCTGATTATATTGATTTTTTCATTCAGCTGAGCAATCACTTCCTCGCTCAGTTCCAATCTTTCATCGGTTAATCTTGCTGTTTCTTTTATCGCAGCATCATGCCCGGTCAGGGCTGCAAAAGGAGCAAACTGCGCTGCCCGATCCCAAAGTGGCATTTGCGGATGATTCTTAGAGACCGGATGTGGTAAATTGATGATATCTTCATAAGAATTATTTTTCATCCTCTTTCAACTCCTTTACGCCTTATGTCCGCCAATCTGTTCATTTCTGTCCCTGGCGGTTGCTCCTTCCTGAAGATTCATCCCCTTCAGCACAGCGTTTTTTCCAAATTTCTTTTTGATACTGAGCATTGCTTCCTGCATACGTTTTTCACGATCCAGCGCAGCCGCTTCCTCTTCCTGCTTTTTCCTTTGCGTCTCATAATCCGTAAAAAGATCCAGCTGCTCATACACTTCTTCTTTCTTTACCGAACTTTCATCCACGAGCCGGTTCGCTGTGATATTGATTCTTCTGACAAGCAGGTTTCTATCAACGATCCTGTCATATAACTCTGTTACTGCATCCGTTATCAGTTTTGTTGAGGAAGTCTGCTGTTTCAGATTGGTTGTTCCATGTGCGTGTTTTGGAATTCTTCTTCCATAACGGTCGATAGTAACCTCTCCATGATACTGCTTTTTCCTGTCGGCATTGTTCAGATTCTCAATATCATAACCAACTGTCAACACGATCTGGTCCGTTACAAGCTTCTTATCCACCAAATCCAAAACCATCTGGTCCGTCATCTCTTTTACAACCAGTTTTGCTTTTTCAAAATCATAGGGACAATGAAGCACCTGTCCGGAACAAACACTGTTCATTTCCGGTTTGTAGGCCTTGACCATTTCCATTGTACAGGGCTCATACCCCCAGGCATGGTCAATCAACAGCTCTGCATTAACGCCAAACAGTTTATATAGCAAATCTTCGTTGTATAACTCATTCTCTTTTCCGATGGAACATCTTGCAATATCTCCCATCGTATAGAGGCCATATTCTTCCAGCTTCTTTGCATATCCCTTTCCGACTCTCCAGAAATCAGTAAGTGGTCTGTGACTCCAGAGTTTCCTTCGGTATGACATTTCATCCAGTTCCGCAATTCGTACACCATCTTTATCTGCTTTAATATGCTTCGCCACGATATCCATCGCAATCTTGCATAAATACATATTTGTTCCGATTCCTGCAGTTGCTGTTATGCCTGTCGTTTTCAGCACATCCTGTATCATCGTCATCGCCAGTTCTCTTGGTGTCATATTATAAGTATGCAGATAATTCGTTACATCCATAAATACTTCGTCAATCGAATACGGGAAAATATCTTCCGGCGCAATATATTTCAGATAAATGCTGTAAATTCTGGTGCTGTATTCCAGATAGAGAGCCATCCGGGGAGGCGCAACAATATAATCAATCTCCAGTGCAAGATTGCTATTTAATTCTGTACTGTCATCAGAAGAACCAATAAATGTTCTGTTCAGTGCCTTCCACCTGCGGGCACTGTTAGCTTCTTTTACTTTTTGAACAACCTCAAATAAACGGGCCCTTCCGGGTATCCCATAACACTTTAAGGCTGGAGATACCGCAAGACAGATTGTTTTTTCTGTTCTGCTTTTATCCGCAACCACAAGATTGGTCGTCAAAGGATCCCTATTTCGTTCTATACATTCCACAGACGCATAGAATGACTTAAGATCGATTGCAATATAGGTTCTTTCCTTTTCCATCATTCTACACCTCCTGATTCCCCTGTGTTCTGTTTCTAACTACTTCTCCTTATCCATCGCCATATGTATCATTTTCTCGAAGGATTCTCTGAAATGCTCATCATCCTCCGCTGTTCGTTTTCTTGGGCCTTTTAAGTGATTCTTTCCGGATGCCCTTCGTGCTTTCTTATTCAGATGCCGCTCCATAAGCATCTGGTCAATATTCTCATTCGTATACCATTTCCCGGATTGATGAATCGCATACGCATTTTTTCCAAGTGCCATTGCAGCCACACCGTAGTCCTGTGATACAACAATATCGCCCCTATGGCAAATACTGATCAGTTTATAATCCACTGCATCTGCACCGGCTCCAACTACAACCACCTCACTGTAGTCAGAAGATAACACATGATTTGTATCACACAATAACGTTACCGGAACACTGTGCTCTTTTGCAACTTTTTCAACAATACCAACTACCGGACAGGCATCTGCATCAACAAAAATCTGCATAATCTCTCCTTTAATTACACCTGAATGGAGTGCGAACCTCAATGAGATTACCACTCGGATCATACAATCTTACTAGCTTCTGTCCACCTGCAAGTTCTGTCAATTTAGTAACATATCGGACGGAATACTTACCAGATTCATATTTCGCAAGCAATCCATCTATATCAAATTCCTCGAAATACAGTTCCATCATGTTATTGAATGGCGTAGAAGTTTCATTCAATGTTTTCCCCCATACGTCGGCATCCTGCAAAACAAGTCCCTCCGATAAGATCACATTACCTTCATTCTTAAGAATCACTTGCAGTCCAAATAAGTCTTTATAAAACCCTATTGATTTTTCTATATCATCCACCACGATCAGTACGTTTTTCAGCATATCCGTCACCTCACAATCCGATTTGGTTATATGATTTTTCCGGACAAATGATCAATTTCATGCTGGCAGATCTGTGCCGTCCATCCGGACAGTTTCTGGCGCTGTTTTTTCCAGTTGAAGTCATAATATTCTACTTCAATTTTCTGGTATCTGGTTGTCTTACGAACACCGTCAAGGGACAGACAGCCTTCTTCTGTCTCATACATGTCATGCTTTGAAACAATCACCGGATTAAACATCACAACATCTATGAATCCCATATTCACAATGATGATATTCTTCTTTACACCAATCATATTTGCAGCCATACCAACGCACCGTTCCCGGTTTGCCCGCAGTGTGTCCTGCAGATCCTTTCCAACCTGGATGTCAGCTTTCGTGGCTGGTTCGGATGGCTGACCTAAAAAGAAAACATCTCTTACAATTTGCTTTACCATTTACTTTCTCCTGTCCTCCGTTTCCAAGTGCACTATCTTGATTTTCGGATTTCATTTTTTTCTTATTGCTTTTACAAAACCTTCGACAGTCTTCGCTCCTACATCAATAGCTTGGTTTTTTTCATCCTTAGCCACCTTCTGAGCAACACCAACGACAACTGGTGCTATTTTCAATTTCAGCCATTTATTTGTCCTCCGGTTTCATAAAATACTTTACACATATCGCATTATTATTTCTGTACAACTTCCACTGATAATACAGAAAATTTATCTTTTATTCTCAGATTTTGTTCTGCTATATTCAATTCAAATACTCTCACTCAACATCAACTCAAGTATAACATAGATATAACCTCTATAGTGAATCTTTCCTGTAAAACATACTTATCATTCTGCACTATCACCTCTCCCTGTAAAAATATTTGTTCTTTTCCCATTTTATCCCTGGTTTTGATTACTATTTCTAATTCCTGCGATCCGTTATCTCTAACGCCACAGCATCTGCATTCATTTTTTTCCAAGCAATTACTTTATCTCCATTAATCGCATACCTCACTGTTCCATAACAAACTGAGAATTGTTTCAGTTTCTGATTATAGATACCCGTCTGCCAGAATAACTGTTCATTCTTATCTTTCCATATGTAAACACAGATTGCCTGATTCTTGGGATATCCCTGCTCTGATACCATCAGAAAGTCATTCAACTCAAAGAATGTTTTCTTGCTAAATAAGCCGGATATATATGACTTCACTTTCTGCCATAATGTTGGTTCTGCTGTCTTCTCGCCAAGCAATGCTTCTAATGAAAGTGTTAACTTTTGTATTTTTTCTACCTGGCACTGTTTTGCTTTCTTTTTCTCAGCTTTATTTAACTTACCGTTGTGTAATGCATATTCTTCTGGTTTATATTCATATTTCTTAATTATGTTCAGCACATATCTGATATCGGTATCTGCGCACATAAGACTTTGAATATGAAACCCTTGAGTAAACTCTCGTACTCCGTTTGCTCTCACAGCATAATTATTGTGGTAAAGCTGCACATGCCCTTTCTTTGGAAGGCTTTTTATTCTCCACGTATCTTCCTTATGCCACACTGTCATAGTGTCTATAGATATCCTGGTTTTCATTCCATTCTCAACATAGATATTTCTGATCTGCTCTGTTGTCATTTTGGTTCTCTCAAAAAAATCAAGATATGTCTCTATCTCCTTTGGATCTTTTGCCCCGGCTATAACGTAAGCATGAATCATACAATCAGGACACGGTTTTAATTTCGGAAGATATTCTTCAGACCAGAGTAAATCTTCATCCAGAATATCTTTTGCATTATCACAATGCTTATCGTGAATAATGCCATCTTTCTTTGAATAAAGATATTTAATTCTCTGATCACTCATAATACGATGACGTTCTTCCGATTCTTCATATGAGCAGACAGATTCCGTTGATGATGGAGCATCAAGTGCCAATGCTCCATCTGCCATTTCTATATTTTGTTTTTTTCCTTGTAATTCATTAAGCAAATCAGTAAAATCTGAATGCTCATAACCTTTTACATATGAAATATTTTTTCTGCTCATAAATCACCTTTTTCTACCATTTTTATAACCTTGGAAATTTATTCTTCAACTTCTGTTTCAGATTTCTTAACCTTCTTTTGATTATCCAGAAGGCTCTTCTTGCTGATGCTGCAGATTGTTCCGTGCTCTGTGACAAGCACCACTTTTGCTTTTGCTTTCTTCCCGATTTTGTCATAGATTCTTCCGGCACTCATGGAATCTCCAAGTACTGTATAAGAACTGTTCGCTACATATCCGATTTTTCCCAGACCTTCGTAAATTACTTTAATTGCTTCCTTGTCATACTCATTGTCTGGTTCTTTTTCTAAGCGGATCTTCGTTCCTTTTTTCAGAAATTCTTTTCCGAAATAATGATTTGTTCCTGTCAGTGTGAAATAAATTTTACTCATTGCCCTTCCTCCTCTTAATCTTCCATAAACTCGAAATATTCCCGTTCACTGGCAAATAAAATGTATTTGCCTTCTACATATCCCATATATCCGTTGCTTGTATCATAACCTTTCATCTGCCAGTCCTCCTTGGATTTTTCTTCTTTTTTGATGTTATCATCTTACAATAAATGGCTGTGCAAAAATCCCGACAACCAACTGGTCCTACGCAGGAAGATTACAGCATGCCTAAAACGATCAAGGAACTTAAGGCTGAAGTCCTACGCCTGCTAAAAGAGAACGCTGAACTTAAGGCACAGATCTTGAAACTTACCAATAAATAGTTTTTCGGAGGATGCCATGGATATCAAGGAGGCTTTTTACAAACAAAAAAATGAACTTCACGCATGCCAGAGGGAAGTCCGCAAGCTTCAAAAACGTTTTTCACGTAAACTCTCTTTCTTCGTTGAAGAATTACGCAGTGCCTGTATTTCCTCTGATCTTATTTACTGGGATGACACAGTTGTATTTATCCATACAGCCCGTGCCTGTTTTCGTTTCTATGGGAATGACCGCATCGCTCTTTACTCTACACATATGAAGAAAGATCTTGCTGGAATCCTTGTTGTTAATTGATAATTCAAGTATAATAAACTCTATGCAAAAAATACACGTCTTGCATGAGGACTTAAATATTGATACTCCTCATGTTTGTCGATATACGGGGAGGAAATTCTCATGGGTAAGCAATCCACCAGGGAAAACAAAACAATTTACCAGCTTTGCCGAGAAGCGGCAGGACTTACAAGAGCAGAGGCCAGTGAAAAAATGGATGCTGTCTCTGATTCAAAAATTGAAAAATTTGAATATGAAACACAAGAACCTACGCCTTATGATATCCTCCAGATGGCAGATGCCTATAAAAGACCAGAGCTTTGCAATTATTATTGCTCTCACAAATGCGAGATTGGCCATCGTTATGTTCCAGAAGTAGAAGTGACCGATCTGTCAAATATCATTTTGGAGACAATTGCCAGTTTGAATGAAATCAATCCTCTTACTGGTCGTCTGATCCAGATTGCCCGTGACGGTAAGATCAGCGATGATGAAATGAAAGATTTTGCTTATATCAGTAAAAAACTTGATGAAATTTCTTTAGCCATAGACTCTTTGAATCTTTGGGTAGATAAGACCGCCGGAGAACAGGGGCTTAATCTTGAGCTCTTAAATACCGAAAAAGAAAAATTAAAATAATCCATAACACCAAGAAAGGCAATGAACCATTTCTGACTCATTGCCTTTTCCTTTACATACGCTGTAATTGATTGACGATACTTTCTGTTTTCTCCTCCTGATCCATTATGAATGTGACGTCACCAGTGCTATAATGCCACCAATGATCAATAATGGAAAAGCAATGTACATCAGTCCACCTACAACCATACCTATCAATATCACCGGGAAGAAAATAACCGTGCAAAGTAGTTTCATAATTCCCCAAGATGCTCTTAACCCAAAAACAAAAAATTTTCCAACAAACCAAATTATACAAATTGTAAATAATAACGATAACATTTTTTACTCCTTCTGACATGTGTCTTTCATTTTTTCTGTTCTTTTTCTGCTAAATATTCAGATGTGTTCTTTATACCAAGTTTATTACTGAACATCGGATTTTTCTCCATCTTTTCTATTATCCGGATTAGTCGAATTCTCTGTGCTGCTTCCATCTGATCACCCCATTTACATTCTGCTTTTTTGTTGATATTGTCACTATAACAAATTTATTTTTCACAATACACGTCCACCATGAGGAATTGCATCTTTATATTTCTCAAATTTTGAGAATTCTGTCTTTATATTTCTCTGAACGAATTGTTTTCTATCTATGCTGACTCTTTTATAATAAGCATATCCGAGCAACAATTATTATTAAAAGGGAGATTATGCTATGCGAATTGAAAACTTACAAAATGAAAACAGAAAATATGCGAAAAGTATTGGAAACTTCCATGTGCTTGAATATGTGCAGGATGCCAGCGTTTCACCTATGAATGCAATGAATGAGTATTTCATGAGTAAAATGAATGTCAGAAGAAGACAGGTTGTTATTGATATTGATAAAGACCATTCAGCTGTTATCCAGGCTGGTTCCATGCAGTGGATAGGTGGTAATGTACAAGCCACATCTGGTGTAAAAGGTATCGGAGATTTTCTTGGAAAGGCACTCAAGGGTGCGGTTACCAAAGAAACCGCAGTTAAACCAGAATATGTTGGTGAAGGCTGCCTGGTATTAGAACCGACATACAAATACATTATCCTTGCAGACATTGGAAAATGGGGTTCGGCCGGAATGACAATTGAAGATGGCATGTTCCTGGCTTGTGATGCAAATGTAAAAAGTAAAGTTGTAGCCAGAAAGAACCTTTCATCAGCAGTATTAGGTAGCGAAAGTCTGTTTAATCTGAGTTTGCAGGGAAATGGTGTAGCTGCACTGGAGTCTAATGTTCCCGAAGATGAATTGATTGAAGTCATATTGGAAAATGATGAACTGAAAATTGATGGAAACCTTGCCGTATGCTGGTCATCAAACCTTGAATTTACCGTAGAACGATCAACCAAAACACTTGTGGGATCAGCGGTTAGTGGAGAAGGCCTGGTAAATGTTTACCGCGGAACAGGACGGGTACTGATGTGTCCGGTCGCACCGACAACTTCCTTGTTTGAGTCCACCAACACCATGGCAGCTAAGGCTGCAGCTAAATCCAGCAATACATTTGGAAAATAAGCGTAAAACACATTTTCACGTAAACAACAAACAATCACTTCCAAAGAGAAACAACATTTGAAGATATCACCTTCAGACTATTTTTTATTATAGTCTGAAGGTGATTTTAAAATTCCCAATATACTCTAGCTTTACGGCAGTATCTCAAGCCAGTATCCATCTGGATCTACAATAAAATAGATTCCCATTGCTTCATTTTCGAAACAAATGCATCCCATCTCTTCATGCTTCTTATGCGCTGCCTCGTAATCCTCTGCCTGGAATGCCAGGTGGAATTCGCATTCACCCAGATTATATGGTTGTGGATGATCTTTAAGCCAGGTAAGTTCCAACTCAAAATCACTTACATCATTGCTCAAATACACAATGATAAAATCATCGGTAGTCTTTCTTCTCACTTCGTGCAGATCAAGGGCCTCGTTGTAAAATTTAATAGATCGGTCCAGGTCTGATACATTGTAGTTTTCGTGAATCATCTTAAACTTCATAATTCTTCTCCTTTTGCACATTCTGTGTTTTTAATACGTGATTTATATTGCGGATATTCTGTAATAAACCGCTTAATTACATTGGCATCATTCCAGTAATGCATTGGAAAAATGACATTGCAATCTACATTTTTAAGGAAATACAGGATCCCGTCGGCATAGTGATTTCCCTGTCTCGGACCTAAAGGGACAAATGCAGCATCAAAATGCATACCCTTGATTTTCCTGATCTCCGCACGATATGCTGAAGTAAGTCTCTGGTTATCAGCTTTTGGCTCACCATCCCAATACCAGTCATTTAAATCACCAGCATGATAAATGGTACCTTCCTTTGTTTTGACAATAAATGCTACACCACTATCGTTAGATAGCAATGTATCGACTTGGGTGCCATTATCCAGATTATAAGTCTGATTATGATAAACATATATGAGTAAGTAATTTTCATCACCTTTATAAAATAACTCCTTTTTCCCTATAAGCTTACAGACGAATACCTGGCGTTCATCCACGACCCAGAAGATGTCTAATATTCTTTTGCAATTTCCTCTGTTATCTCATATATCTCTTTGAATCTTTCTAGGTCCTCCAGCAATCTGATCAGCATGATCTCTTCGATTTTTCCGGTCCGTATGTCTTTGAATCCTGCTACTTCTTCCCCGGTACAAATGCTTGCACGAATAACTGGTTTCATATGTTCTCGATCATATGTTTTTTTCACGATTTTCTTTTTAAATAATCCCATGCTTCATCCTCCGAATAATTACAGTAACAAGATCAATTATTTAATTTCTGGAACATTTTTCTGCATCAATCGCAAGTACAAACATCAGCGCATCCAATGCATTTCCTGGATCCTGCACATCAATAACATATGTATCAGTCATATGAAACAGTTCTTTACTAAAGGCTTTATTATCATTAGCAATGTAATAAAACTTACCATGATAAAAAGGTTTGAGCTGATAATTCTTTTAACACGTCACAAAGCAGTTCAAAACCAGTCTGTATATCCGCTACAGCGGTGGCTTCTGCCGGATTATGGCTGATACCTCCGATACTCGGCACGAAGATCATCGCAGTCGGGAAATGCTTTCCGAATACCATCGAGTCGTGTCCGGCGCCGCTGTTCATATGCTTATACGCGAGATGTTTCTCTTCACAGTGCCGCTCGATCACCCGAATCACGTTCGGATCCATCTGTACGGACTCCAGCCAGTCATTCTGTCGAAGCCGGGTCTGAAAGCCCTTGCGTTCGATGGATTCCAGTGCACGTTTCAGAAGAACCACATCTTGAAGCAGTTCCTCATTGCTACCATCGCGCAGATCGATGAGCAGATTCACTCGATCTGCAATGACATTCTGCATTCCAGGAAATACCTGTATCGCGCCATAGGTAAGGGTGGCAGAAGGGGCCTGCGCCATCATCTGACGGGTAGACTCTGTGATAAATTCCGCAGCAGCTACCACAGGATCGTGCCGTAAAAGCATCGAGGTGGTACCTGCATGGTTCTGGCTTCCCTGAATGGTCAGCTCATAGTTGACGATACCGACGATACTGTCCACAATACCGATCTGCTTCTGCTCGCTTTCAAGCACCGGTCCCTGTTCGATATGCAGTTCTACGATTGCTCGAATATCGTCACGTTTCACATTTTTCAGCGCTTCCGTCTGATACCCGGCAGATACCAGTGCTTCACGAAGTGTGACGCCATCACGGCTGAGCTCCTCGAGATCCTCTTCTTTCAGCGTGCCACAGATTGCGCGGCTCCCCTGACAGCCGGATGGAAAACGACTGCCCTCTTCCTCCATCAGACCACCCACTTCCAGGCTGTGTTTCGGAACGAAGCCCGACTGTTTGAGGTATCCCAGCGCTGCCACACCGGTCACAACGCCCAGTGCACCATCATATTTTCCACCGTTCTTTACGGTATCCAGGTGGGATCCCGTCAGTATGGTTCCAGGTTCTGTCCCCGGAAGCCGTCCATACACGTTACCGATCGCGTCCTCTCTGTATTCAAGCCCCAGATCCTCGATCCACTCACGCAGGATGTTCTTCGCGATTTTGTCTTCCAGAGTATACGCTGCACGCCAGATCTCTCCGTCGATGCGCGTCGCATCGGCCAGCTGACACAGCATTTCTTCGATTCTTACTCCCGCTTCGTTTTTCATCATAAATGTCACCTCATTTCATAGTTTGTTTTCTTTCAATATTTCTCCGTATTCTTCTCCTGCGCGACCTCCCATTACGTATAATCGGGTATGGCATTCCTCACGTGACATGCTCCCACCACTTAATCTCTGATTTTGAAGTGGGGGCTTCTTGCTCAATGGCTCTACAGAGCCAAGTA
>NZ_JAJCKS010000004.1:0-193402 GCF_020558815.1 Blautia sp. 210820-DFI.6.14 | reverse complement strand
TATTTTTTTTGCACCAAAAAGAGGCTGCGCACTAATTACTTAGTGCGACAGCCCCTTTTATATTGTAAAATATATAAAATAAAACTTCTTAGGGTTCAATGACAAAGGGAGGAGAAGTTTTGAAAAATAATTATACCGTAAGCAGCAGAAAAAGATTTCTGTTCTATATTCTGATGATATTAAGTCTGCTCTGTATCATAGCATTGCAGTTTTTTGGACAGAATGAAAGGGATGGAAATACAACAGAAAAAATCTTATTTACCAGGGAACTTTTACCTGGCAGAAATCAGATGGAAGCAGTGAAAAGATCAGCGTTCCGGGACAGTATGATGTAAAAGCAAAGGATACGATGACTATCCTGACCAGACTGCCGGAAGATTATCATGAGAATACACTGGCAATCCGTTCATCACTTCAGTCGGTCCGATTTTATGTGGATGGAGAACTGAGAATGGAATATGATACATCAGGGACTAGACTTGTCGGAAAAAACTCAGCAAGCTGTTATGTGTTCTGTCCGACATCAGAAGATGATGCAGGAAAAGAAGTGCGTATTGAACTTACCACAAATACAGCAAAATATTCTGGAGTGGTAAATACTGTTTATTGTGGAGATGAGGCAGCAATCTGGGGGTATCTGTTTCAGACGTATGGACTGGAGACTGTCATTGCTCTTTTTTTGTTGTTTGCCGGAATCATTACGATCATTTTTGGGTTTTCTCTCGGGATTGCCTATCAGACGAAATTTGATATGGAATATCTGGGCTGGTGCGTTTTTATGGCAGCAATCTGGATGCTTGGTGAGTCCAAGATGCGGCAGCTGTTTTTTCCGAATCCGTCAGCACTTGCAACGCTGTGTTTTGTAATGATCATGTTAAGTCCGATCGCAATCGGATATTATATGGATACGCTGCAGAAAGGAAGATACCGGAAAGTATTTGGAGTGGTAGAAAGCATAGCATTTCTGAATGCTCTGATCTGTTCAGCGCTTCATATTCTTGGGATTGCGGATTATATCGAGACACTTCCTGTTGCCCATGTGATCCTTGCAGGCAGCGTTCTGATTGGGTTCATTACGATGGTCTGTGACCTGAAAAGAGGATATGTGTCAGAAAAATATACTTTTTTCAGTATTATACTGGCAATGATCGCTATTATAGCAGAGTCGAGCCTGGTTTATTTCAGAGTTTCCGCATCAGGAATCTTTATAGGAATCGGAATGATCATACTGCTGTGCACAAACCTGCTGAAAACGATCAAAAATATCCAGAAAGTGGAAAGCCGCCGTCAGAGAGCAGAGTTAAATAAGCGCAGAAAACAGATGGAAACCATGTCACTGCAGATGATGCGGACACTTTCCACAACGATTGAGGCGAAAGATGAGTATACAAGAGGACATTCTTATCGGGTGGCAGAATACGCAGCTCTGATTGCAGAAGAACTTGGGTGGGATAAAAAAGAAATCAGAAATCTCAAAAATGCAGCACATCTGCATGATATTGGTAAGATCGGTATTCCGGATAACATTCTGAACAGGCCAACCAGACTGACGGAAGAAGAGTTTCAGGTAATTAAAGAGCATACCGTCATTGGAGCAGAGATACTAAAAAATATTACGTTGATCGATCATGTGAAAGAGGTGGCTCGAAGCCATCATGAAAGATACGATGGTATGGGGTATCCGGATGGATTGAAGGGCGAAGAAATTCCACTGTATGCAAGGGTCATAGCTATAGCAGACTGTTATGATGCTATGAAGTCAAGGCGGATTTACAGAAATCCGCTTGGAGATGAAGTTATATATAATGAAATATCCAGAAACTGTGGATCACAGTTTGACCCCAAGATCGCAGGAGTCTTTCTGAAAATGTTGAATGAAGGTCGCGTAGTGATCAGAGAAGACGGCAAGCTTGCAGATAAAGAAGATAATCTTCTGAATATGGAAGCAGAAATTGAAAAGTTCATCTCCACTGTAATGATAACAATGAAAACACAGGAAGACAGTGAAGGATTTGATTTTCTGACAGGATTGCCAATGAGAAATCGTGGTGAAAAGCTTGCGGCACAGTTTATGCAGCAGGACAGCGGTTATCTGGTATTTCTTGACATGGATAACCTCAAGAAGATGAATGACCTTTATGGACACAAAGCAGGAGACAGAGCATTGAAATTACTTGGATCTTTCTTGATGGAATATGCACATCATTCCGTTGTCTGCCGCCTGGGTGGGGATGAATTCCTGATGTTTGTGCCGAACGTTTCAAAAGAAAAGATAACAGAGATCGTCACAGAAATCCAGGAAAAATTTGAACAGAGCAAGGAAAAGGATGTAGCAATCCGTTGTGCTTCTGTTTCTGCCGGAATCTGTGAAGTAAATAAAGGAGATCCTTTTGAAGAATGCTATTCAAAGGCAGATAAGGCCCTGTATTATGTGAAACAGAATGGAAAAGGAAGCTTTTTCTTCTATCAACAGATGGAAGGGGAAAAGACTGTTGGCTATGGAACAGGAAAAGATCTGGCACTGGTTTCCAAAGCACTGAGCACCAGCGGCGATTATTCCGGGGCACTTGAGCTGGATTATCGTGAATTCGCCAAGATATATGAATATATGAATAGTATGGAAAAAAGATACAAATGTCATTGTTATCTGGTGATGGTAACGCTGGAAACAGAAGCGGATTCTGCATCAAATATCGAAGACATAGAATTTGCACTGGAATGTATGGAGCAGGCAATACGACAAAAAATACGAAAGGTTGATGTGTGCACGCGTTACAGTTCCATGCAGTATCTGATCATTCTGTTTGAACCAGATGAAAAAACAATTCCAAATATCATGGAACGTATTTTCGGTCAATATCGTGAGCAGTGCGGAAAGAAAAAACTGCTTCTTAATTATGAATATATGTCAATGACGGAAAAATAATATAGAGGCTGAATTGTTGGAACATTACGGAGTAATTTCCTATAAAGTAAAGTAAAAAGCGCGGTCGTAATAAATGCGACTGCGCTTTTTGAGGTTAAAGAATGATTTTAATTAATGGCATATTCTGATTAAAGAACATCTTCTCTGCGGATATATCCAGGATGTCCTTCTTCTGCGATGATCTCATTGCCGTGGATGACCTTGGCCCATTTATCCATTACCTGATTTTCAAGATGAGCATTCTCGCCGACAACAGTATGAGACAATACAATGCTGTTTTTAATGACAGCACCGGCTTTGATCTGGCATCCACGTCCGATAACGGAATTTTCGACTGTTCCTTCGATCAGACAGCCATTGGAGATAACAGAATTCTTGACAGATGCACCTTCCAGATACTGGGTCGGGCAGGAATCGTTGGTTTTGGTATAAATTGGCCATTCCGGATTGAACAGTCCTTCTGCAGTTTTGATGTCGATCAGAGAGATATTTGCGTTGTAATAACTGTTAAAGTCAGTAATGGATGCAAAATATCCTCTGTGTGAAACACCGCGGATATCGAGATCCGCAGAAGATTCATTGACAATCTGAGGCAGAGTGTACATCGAAGAAATTTTCCGGGCTTTTTTGATCAGTTCAATGAAAAGCTCTTTACTCATAACATATGTATCCATGAAGATGTTGCGTTTCTGGGCACTTCCACGGTTTTTTTCGATGGATTCAACACCTTTCTGTTTGTTCAGATTCAGAATATCACAGTTCAGGAATTTTTCTCTTGCATTGTCCACAGAATGATACAGGAGTGTGATATCAGCACCGGAATCAATATGTGTCTGAAGAAGTTCCCTGTAATCTTCTGCATATACCATGTAAGATGGCGCGATGATCACATATGGCTCATGCATTCTTTCAATGAATTCAATATTTTCATAAAATGATGCGATATCTGTATTGTATACATCATTTTCGGAACTGTTCTGAGCGAACATAAGCTGCAGCTTGCCACGTTTGGAGTTGATGTTGTAATGACGTCCGGTTCCGAGATGTTCTGCCAGAGAACGTGGCTTGGTTCTTACATATACCTGGATGCGGTCGATACCGCTGTTGCTCATATTTGAAATAGGAAAGTCAATGACACGATATCTTCCAAGGAAGGAAAAAGCACCGATTGGACGATACTGCTGAAGTCCTTCTACTTTGATATGGGTTCCGGAAGATGTGACAATTCCAAATGCTCTTGCCATATTATTCTACCCCCTTTACACGTTTGGACACGAGTTCGATATTTTCACTGTCTGCACTGCCTACAACAGCATCCTGGCCAATCTTGACATTATCAGCAACAAGTGCACGCTGAACAACTGCGCCGGCGGCAACTTCTACGCCTGGCATCAGTACACTGTCAATGATCTTGGCACCCTCGCCGACTTTGCATCCGGTGAACAGTACAGAATGCTTAACTTCACCTTCGACAACACAGCCCTGTGTGATAAATGCTTTATCGATTTTGGCATTTGGTCCTATGTACTGAGGAAGAGCAGGTGTGTCTTCCGTGTAGATCTTCCATGTTGGATCGTTCAGATTCAGCTCATTTCTGGAATCAATGAGGTCCATATTTGCTTCCCAGAGAGAGTCGATGGTTCCGACATCTTTCCAGTAACCTTTGAATTTATATGCGGCAAGTGTTTTATTGTCGTTAAGGAGACACGGGATAACATCCTTACCAAAGTCATGGTGGGAATCAGGATTCTTCATATCTGCAAGAAGGATCTTGCGGAGAAGCTTCCAGTTGAAAATATAAATACCCATAGAAGCAAGGTTGCTCTTCGGATGCTCTGGTTTTTCTTCGAATTCAACGATGCGGCCGTTGCCATCTGTGTTCATGATACCGAAACGGCTTGCTTCTTTCATCGGTACTTCAATGACTGCGATCGTTGCATCGGCATTCATTTCCTTATGGTAATCCAGCATTTTGTCGTAATTCATTTTATAAATATGGTCGCCGGAAAGAACTAAAAGATATTCCGGAGAATATTTATCGATAAAATCGATATTCTGAGAAATCGCGTCAGCAGTACCTCTGTAAACGTCAAGATCTGCATCAGCTTTTTCACGTGGTGGAAGAACAAAGACTCCACTTTCTCTGGCATCAAGTCCCCAGCGTCCGCCAGCTGCTACATAACTATTCAGAAGAACGGATTCGTACTGAGTCAGTACTCCGACAATGTCCACTCCGCTGTTAGCGCAGTTGCTGAGCGGGAAATCAACAATGCGGTATTTTCCGCCATATGAAACTGCCGGCTTGGCTACTTTGTTGGTGAGTTCATGAAGACGGCTTCCACGTCCGCCAGCCAGGATCATCGCTAACATGTTGTTTTGTTTCATAGTGAACCCTCACTTTCCTTTTAGATTGCTTATATGAATCTATTATACATTTTTTACAAAAACATTTCTACATTTTTGAGCAAAAAAGTGTGGCTTGATTGATATTTTTTTTTGATGATTGTTAAGTGTGTATTAAATTGATGGAAAAATTTCGACAAAAACATAAAAAAGTAACAAAAACAGAGGAGCGGACGAGAAATGCTGTATACAAGGCTGGAAAGGAGCCGACAATCACTGGACGAAAAGTATGTTTTACGTTATAATAACAAGGTTAAAGGGAAAAATAAAAGTGCTATTTGACGGATGAGAGGGATATAGTGAACAGACGAGAGGATTTTAAACGTTTTATAGTATTTTGTCTGGCAAGTCTTGTTGTGATCGCACAGACAGCTGTTTTTGCATATATCTGGTATGACTATTACAGAGGACTTATTTTTGAACCGTTCTGGAGAAAAGGTAACTGGGTCCTGATTGCAATCTACGGATTGATCAATGTTTTGTTTTCCAGACTTTATGGAGGTCTGAAAGTAGGATATCTGAAACGCATAGATGTATTTTATTCTCTGACGCTGGCTACGATCTGTACAAATATCGTGACATATTTTCAGATCACGTTGATCAACCGATGGTTCTTGAGACCATGGCCAATGATAGAGATGACACTGATTCAGTTTGTGATCATCCTTGTATGGATATGGGGTTCCAGATATATTTATTCAAAATTATATCAGGCAAGGAAACTTCTGGTGATTTATGGAGACCGTGATCCTGGTGATCTGATCAGTAAAATGAATTCCAGACGTGATAAATATGATATCAGCGGAAAAGTTCATATCAGTGTGGGTGAGAAAGAAATTTACCGGATGATGAAGGAATATGACGGAGTGATCATATGGGATCTTCCGGCAAATATCCGTAACCGTTATCTGAAACATTGTTTTGCACATTCTATCCGGTGCTATCTCAGTCCGAAGATTTCTGATGTGATCCTGATGGGAAGCGAACGCATTCATTTGTTTGACACACCGCTTCTTGTTGCGAAGAACATGGGACTTTCTATTGAGCAGCGTGCAGCAAAACGGCTGTTGGATATTATTGTTTCGGGTATTGGAATCATAGTTGCATCTCCACTGATGCTGATCATTGCATTGTGTGTGAAGTTTTATGACAGAGGTCCGGTCTTATATCGACAGGAAAGACTTACGGAGGGCGGAAGACCATTTAAGATCTGTAAGTTCCGTAGTATGTGCGTGGATTCCGAGAAGAACGGTGCAAGACTTGCATCCAAACATGACAGCAGGATCACCCCGGTAGGAAGAGTACTCCGCAATCTGCATCTGGATGAACTGCCTCAGTTATTTAATGTATTTATGGGGGATATGTCTCTGGTTGGACCGAGACCGGAAAGACAGACGCTTGTCCGCGAATACTGCAAGGAAATTCCAGAGTTTTATTATCGCTTGAAGGTTAAAGCAGGACTTACCGGTTATGCGCAGGTATATGGTAAATACAACACCACACCTTATGATAAACTGAAGCTGGACCTGTTCTATATTGAGAATTACTCTTTTGTACTTGACCTGAAACTGCTTATGATGACAGTGAAGATATTCTTCCAGAAAGAAGTTTCTGAAGGAGTAAATGATAATCAGACAAATGCACTGAAGGATTCAGTGGATCCGGTAAAAGAACTTTCTGAGAAAGAACCGGTGGATCCGGAAGAAAAAGAATAAGCCACGGGGGTTTACCCCGTGACTTTTTTTCAGCCTTTTTCCATAAAAGCTACATATTCATCAAGGACTTCGTTCGGATCACCGATTCGCTTGATCTGTCCTTCGTGCATCCACATAACAGTATCGCAAAGCTGTTTCAGTGTTTCGATACTATGGGAGACGATAACTACGGTACGATCTTTGTTGGAGATCAGGCTCTTCATCTTTTCATAGCTCTTCTTTTTGAATTTCTGGTCGCCGACACTCAATACTTCGTCGATCAGCATAATGTCTGTTTCAAGAATAGCTGTGATGGAAAAAGCCAGTTTGGAATACATACCGCTGGAATAAGTTCTGACTGGCATATCAATGAACTCGCCGATTTCAGCAAAATCAATGATTTCCTGTTCTTTGGCTTTGACCTGTTCTTCAGTAAAACCAAGAAGCATACCGGAAAGAGTGATATTTTCACGGCCGGTCATCTCACGGATGAAACCGACACCGATGGACAGGAGTGAAATACTGTGTCCGTTCAGGTCAATAGAACCACTGTCCGGAGAAAAGATACCAGCCAGTGCGTTCAGTGTGGTGGATTTTCCACTTCCGTTCTTACCGATGATACCAAGGATCTCGCCTTCGCGAACGTAGAAGGAAATTCCTTTTACTGCAACAAAACGGTCAGGTTTCTGACGTTTCAGATGAAGCAGAGTTTTCTTAATAGAAGTTTTTTTCAGATTCTGGTAGCTGATAACCAGATCTTTGACTTCGATTGCATGCTTTTCTTCCATATTAAATCACCTTTACATAGCTGTTTTCGCTCTTATAGATTTTGCGGATACCAAGGGCACAGAGTACCAGCCCGATCAGGAACCACAGAAGCAGAAGCTTACGATGAGGTGCCTGTCCGTAGATTACGCACTGACGCATGGATGTGATCAGAAATGCGATCGGGTTTCCCTTGCCGATGTAGTTGTTGTATGGTGCCGGCAGACGACTCATGATGTTCCAGAATACACCGGTCAGGTAGAATACAAGGCGAAGTGCGATACGCAGAACATTGCCAAGGTCTTCTACAAATACACCATAATGAAGCAGAAAACAACTGATACCAAAAACTACAGTAACCAGTGTGATCAGAATTGGAATCACATACAGGATATTCAGAGTCAGCGGAACGCGCCATATAGCAAGCATAGCAACGATGATCAGCAGAGAAATGCACATCTTGAAGCCGTTGACACATATTCTGATAACCAGAAGGATGAATTTTGGTATATATACTTTGGATACGATTGGTTTGTTGTTCTTGATGATCTTGACACTCTGCAACAGACACTTGTTAAAAAAGTCCCAGAGAGTGATGCCGACAAAAACGAAGATCGCAAAGTACTGTTCTTTAGACTTAAATACATATCCGAACATGAATACATAGATCAACATGAAGCACAGAGGATCCAGTACCCACCAGAGCCAGTTCAGATAGGAATTGGCTACTTCAGCTTTCAACTGGGCTTTAGAAGAGTAAATGGCATACTTCCAGTACTTCTTCATGTCATCCCTAAATCGTTTAAACATAAAATCCGCTCCTATATTTTCTTTATTAAATTATAGAACCCCCAGTAATCTGAGGGCTGTGACCTTACTTATCATACACTACCAAAGGTTTGTTGACAAGAGAAATCTATTGTTCTTTCTTTATTATTTTGCAAGAAAGCTTGTATTTTGCAGGAAAAAGCTTGACTTATATAGTATGGTTGTGCTAAACTAGACGAGCGACATGGAAGTTAGGTCTTTTTTTTATGCCCGAAAAAGGCAAAAAGGCCCACGCAAATGAAAACACTGGAGGTGGAAGTTGTGCGCGTTAAGATTACATTGGCATGTACGGAGTGCAAGCAGCGTAACTACAATATGACCAAGGAGAAAAAGAATCATCCTGAGCGTCTTGAAACAAAGAAATATTGTAAGTTCTGCCGTACCCATACTCTGCACAAGGAAACAAAATAATCACAAACGATTGTGAGGTTAGACTATGCAAGAGAAAGAAAAATCTGCTGGCAAAGGTCAGAAGAGAAATTGGTTTCAGGGACTTCAATCGGAATTCAAAAAGATTGTCTGGGTTGACAAGGCTACACTTGTAAAACAGACTATAGCAGTTACAATTATTACAGTTGTACTTGCTGTGATCATCAGTGTATTTGACTCAGCTATTCTGGAAGGAATAAATCTTTTAGTGAAATAAGGATAACGGTGATTGTATGTCAGAAGCGAAATGGTATGTTGTTCATACTTATTCAGGGTATGAAAACAAAGTAAAAGCCAACATTGAAAAAACAATCGAAAACAGACACCTGGAAGACCAGATTCTGGAGGTTCGCGTTCCGCTGCAGGAAGTTGTGGAAATGCGTAACGGTGCTGCCAAGCAGGTCCAGAAAAAGATGTTTCCTGGTTATGTGCTTCTCAACATGGTCATGAATGATGATACCTGGTATGTTGTCCGCAACACCAGAGGTGTTACCGGATTCGTAGGACCGGGATCCAAACCGGTTCCGCTTACGGAAGAAGAAATGCTCCCGTTAGGAATCAAGAATGATGACATTCAGGTAGACTTTGCAGAGGGTGATATGGTTGTTGTAACAGCTGGAGCATGGAAAGATACTGCAGGTGTTATTACTGCAATCAGCACTCAGAAGCAGACGGTTACTATCAATGTTGAATTGTTTGGCCGCGAAACGCCGGTAGAAATAAGTTTCGCAGATATTAAGAAGGCGTAACACATTCAAGTGGGAGGGAAGAACCCCCGCCAATACCACATAGGAGGTGCCGAAAAATGGCAAAAAAAGTAACAGGTTATATTAAATTACAGATTCCTGCTGGTAAAGCAACTCCAGCACCACCGGTTGGTCCGGCTCTTGGACAGCACGGTGTAAACATTGTACAGTTCACAAAAGAGTTTAATGCAAGAACAGCAGATCAGGGAGATCTTATCATTCCTGTAGTTATCACTGTTTATGCAGACAGAAGTTTCAGCTTCATAACCAAAACTCCGCCGGCAGCTGTTCTTCTTAAGAAAGCAGCTAACATCAAATCAGGTTCCGGCGTACCGAACAAAACAAAGGTTGCAAAAGTAACAAAAGCTCAGATTCAGGAAATCGCTGAACTGAAAATGAAAGACCTGAATGCAGCATCCCTTGAAGCAGCTATGAGCATGATCTCTGGTACTGCTAGAAGTATGGGAATCGAAGTCGTAGACTGAGAAAAAATTAATTGAAGTGAGTGGGAGGGAAATTCCCGCAATTACCACAGGAGGTTATAGAAATGAAACGAGGAAAGAAATACGTGGAAGCTGCTAAAGCAGTAGACCGCGCAACATTATATGATACCGCTGAGGCTATCAGCCTTGTAAAGAAATCCGCAGTTGCTAAATTTGACGAAACTATCGAAGTTCACATCCGTACAGGCTGCGATGGACGTCATGCAGATCAGCAGATCCGTGGTGCAGTAGTTCTGCCTCATGGAACTGGTAAAAAAGTTCGTGTTCTTGTATTCGCAAAAGACGCTAAAGCTGAAGAAGCTAAAGCAGCTGGAGCTGATTACGTAGGAGCAGAAGATCTCATCCCGAGAATTCAGAACGAAGGATGGCTGGATTTCGACGTTGTTGTTGCTACACCAGACATGATGGGTGTTGTAGGACGTCTTGGTCGTGTACTTGGACCAAAAGGTCTTATGCCAAACCCGAAAGCTGGAACAGTAACTATGGACGTTACAAAAGCGATCAATGATATCAAAGCAGGTAAGATTGAATACCGTCTTGACAAAACCAATATCATCCATGTTCCGATCGGTAAAGCTTCCTTTACTGAGGAACAGTTAAGCGACAACTTCCAGACGCTGATTGAGGCGATCGTTAAAGCTAGACCAAGCACACTGAAAGGACAGTACATGAAGAGTATCGTTCTTACACCTACTATGGGACCTGGTGTGAAAGTTAACCCGGCTAAATTCGCCTAAATAAATGACAAAAAAGATACCCTTTTGAAGGGTGTCTTTTTTTTATGTTTCCGAAATTTTTTCTTTAATATACTTTTTTATATTTGGAAATATGAAAACCATCCGAGGGGGAACTCGCTCACAGTTGCGAAGGCCGCTGTTCCCCCTCGGACTCCCCCTTGTCGGCCACGCTGAAAAGATCTGACAAAGAGAAGCATGTGTGAAAACTATGAAGGTGCTTGTGAAGTGGTGCAGCTAACGAACACTCATTTCCAGGGTTGGTGAGTGAGTTTGTGGAGTATGTTGGAGGCGGGGAGGGTGTATCCGGGAGGGGGAAGCCTGAAGAGGTTCGTGAAAGTACTTAGGCTCTGGGATTTTGTGTTGAGCATAAAAATGGCACTGTTTGAGCGAAGCGAGTTTGACATTTTTATGATCGCTTTTAGCAAAATATCAGAGTCTTAGTACTTTAGAACCGATGAATTTTCCCCCTCCCGGATACACCCACCCCCGCCCTTGCATCTCCAATCATACCCATCACAGGGTTCCCTTCCTTTCTTAATAAAACATTAAAGTTTTTTACAGGATTTTGTGGTAATATGATACAATAATAAGAAACTTCAATAGAAAAGAAGGGGCGGTATGGCTGATAAGAAACGTAGAAATACTCCAAATACAGGAAATAAAAGAAATAACGGTCGAAGAAAAAAGAAGGGCAGGCTCAAGGGTCTGATTGCTGCAGAACTGATCGTAGTTGTCGTTCTTGTAATGATCGTGGGGCATAATCTGGGACTGGGAACAGGAATCACCAACTTCGTAAACAGTATCCGTAAACCTGCAGTCGAGGAACTGGATATTACGGGAATCAACAGCCCTTATGCGGTGCTCATGAATGCAAAGAGTGGCAAAGTCATCGGTGATATTAATGGTGAAGAACAAATGTATCCGGCTTCTATGACAAAGATCATGACTACAATCCTTGCGATTGAAAATCTCAAGGATCTGAATCAGGAGATTACGATTACAAATGATATGGTAGCGGATCTTTATGTGCAGGATGCAATGCAGGCTGGATTTCAGCCGAATGAGACAGTGAAGGCAATTGATCTTCTCTACGGAGTCATGCTTCCGTCCGGTGCAGAGTGCTGCGTAGCGTTGGCAGACACCGTTGCGGGTTCGGTGAGTGATTTTGTAACTCTTATGAATGAAAAAGCAGAGAAGCTTGGAATGACAGGTACTCATTTCAGTTCCATTTCAGGACTGCACAGGGAAGATCATTACAGCACAGCAAAAGACATTGCGCTGTTGCTTCGTTATGCGATAAAAAATGACACTTTCCGTGAGATTATTGAAAGTCCATATCATTCTACATCAGGAACAAATATTCATCCGGATGGAATCACATTTTACAGTACGATGTTTAAGAATTTGTCGGATACTTCTGTGATCGATGGAGAGATCAAAGGAGGCAAGACCGGATACACGAGTCAGGCAGGTCATTGCCTCGCAAGTTTTGCAGAAATTGATGGAGTAGAATACATTCTTGTAACAGCTGGTGCACCGGGCACAGGTAATCCGCATATTGATGATGCAGTAAAATTGTATAATCGGCTGGGTGAGTCATCCTCTGTATTGTATGGAAGATAATGTGCGGCAGGAGATACGAAGTTTTGGATGAAATTAAGAAAGTTTCTGAAACAGTTCAAGTGCAAGTTCTTTGAATTCTTTTTCTACAGAACTGAAAGTGCGCTCAGACAGGTCGGGAGTAGAAGACAGGGGGATGATTTCCCTGTCTTTTTCACCTTTCATAAGAGTTTTTAATTCCAGTTCCAGGATTTCATTATCAATCTGTTTCCATTTTTGATTCTCTTCATCAGTTAGGTCATCAAGATGAAATTTTTCCCAGATCGCATCCATGATCATAGATTCGATTTCCAGGTAGTTCTGCAGATGGACTTTAACCGGGCGGATGACATCGGAAATGTAACATTCACTTGCATCGTGCAGAAGACAGGCAAGAGCCATTCGGTCAGACCATCCACGTGCCAGAGCTTCATGAGCACAGTTAATGGAATGCTGGCCTACAGAATAAAACCACCGGATCTGCCCGCCACCGCGGCAGACAAGACTTAAAGCATGTGCAATATCTTCCAGATAAACATCTTCTGAGGCGATCTTCATTGGATCAAATTTTCGCCCACTGTATGTATTCATTACACTCATAAATGACACTTCCTTTTTATTGTTTGAGGGACTGTTTCCGTTCAAGAATGCCTCGGCATTCTTGCTGCGAGATGCGCGTCATGCAAAGCATGACATATTTCTTTTGCGCATCTCTGCAATCCTGCCGGAGGCTATATCAGATGGGGGATTGACTCCCACCACTGATACTAATTTGCTCCTCGCCACCTAAAGAGGTGGGAGTCATCTCACATCTGATATATATAATTTTAGTATACGTATTTTTTCTATAATATGAAAGAGTATTTGGGAAAATGTTTGGTATTGCAACAGACTTTCAATCATTTGTTAGTGACAGACAGAAAAAATCCCCCTAAAACATTGATATATCCAGGGTACGGACAGCATATCATGTTTCAAAGGGGATTTTTGATGTTCATTTGTTATTTGCCAAATGATAAATGAAAAGATGCAGTTTCAGAATAAAGTTTCTTCGTTTTCATCAAACAGTTTGTCGTTGATCTCAAAAAGATCAAGTTTATGCAGAAGTCCGTAATATATAATTGAATCACGTTTCAGCTTGGGATATAATTGGGCTTTTCCACAACGTCTCAATAATTCCTGGGTTTCTTCTACGCTTGCATCCAGACCGTAACACAGACACAGCAGACGGTTTCGGGAAGGATTTCGGCGACCGGCAAAAATCTGGTGCAGATAGATTTCGCTCATGCCTGACTGTTTGGCAAGAGCCGCTTTTGAGATATTTTTCTTTTCAAACAGATGGTTTAATAATTCTGCCACATTTTTATTTACAAACTGTTCCTGGTTTTGTGACAGAAACTGAGTCAGATCTGGTGAATCCATAAGTTCCTGCTGTAAACCATCTGTATTTTTCTTTTTCATAATCCGCGCCTTTACTCATCGTTATTTTTGAACAATATATTGCTATTCGTGCTGCTTTACGAATAGTATCAATAGTAATACAAATATTCTATTTGTTATATTACTTGCTGAATAATTACTAATAAGTTATAATATTTTAAATAGTATACATAAATTAAAATATACTATAAACAGTTCTGAAAAACAATATGCAGACCGCATAGTAAAAAGGAATATCAGTTACAACAGTAACGAGTAAGGATGAGAAATATGAATATTTACGACAGTCTTTTGGGTGCAGTTCATAGCGAATATGATGTGCTCATGCTGATCAAAAAAAGTGAACGGGGCGAGGTCTCACTTGTACGTCACAGAGACAGCGGCACCCGTTATATTTTCCGGCATTTTTATGGAAACAGTGAAGTTTATCAGAAACTTCTGAATGTTTCCTGTCCAAATCTGCCGCAAATAATGGAAGTCGGAGAAAAAGATGGAAAGACAGCTCTGCTGGAAGAATATGTGCAGGGCGATACGCTTAGCGAGATCCTAGAAGGCGGTCTTCTGACAATTGCGGAGTCGAAACAGATTGCAAGACAGCTTTGTTCTGCATTGTGGGTATTTCATTCTATGGGTGTGGTGCACAGAGATGTGAAGCCGGATAATGTTATTATACGTGGAAAAGAAGCTGTTCTGATCGATTTTGATGCATCAAGAATATATAAAAGCACAATTCAGGAAGATACGCAGATTCTGGGAACAACTGGATTTGCAGCACCGGAGCAGTATGGCCTTTCGCAGTCGGATGGACGGGCAGATATCTATGCGCTTGGTGTTTTACTTAATATTATGCTGACCGGCGAACATCCTTCCAGGAAACTTGCAGGTGGCAGAATGGGAAGAATTGTTCAACGCTGTACAATGGTTAATCCATCAAAAAGATACAAGAATATTCTTCATCTGCTGGAGGTTCTGTAGCAAATTTTCTATAAAAATAGAGAAGAAAATAAAAAGAGATAAAGGGGAAAGTCAATGAGTAAAAAGTGTATAAAATGTGGGGAGATACTGCCGGATGACGCGTCTTTCTGCCCGCACTGTACAACAGTTCAGACAGAAAAGAAAGAGATAAAGACGCCAAGAAAGTGGAGAAAGAAAGCAGTGATAGGAGTGGCAGTTCTGGCCGTAGCTGCGGTTATCGGAATAGCTTTTTCTATCTATCACAGACCAAAAACATATGAAGGCGGTGCTCAGATCACTTATACGGATAAGGGAAAATCATACAAAGTCCTGCTGAGTTTTTCTGAGGAAGGTGGTATGACGGGACATGCCCAGGGGGAGCGTACAGATACGCTGTCGGAAGGAATGAACAGTGCACTTCCATGCCAGCTGTATGTATTAAATAAAGATACAGGAGAGCTGGCCGGAGAAGAATTTTCCAAAGAGGTAGAGTCCTGCAAAGTAGATACAAAGCCATCAGAAGGTTCACAGAAAATGGAATATGTAGAGCCGGTGTACAATGAAAGCTTCCCAAATGCAGCGTATGTTTCTGATATCAATTATGTATCTGACAGTGGAACGAATGATATCCAGTGGACACTTACCATGAAGAATGGAGATACAATTTTTCTTAGTACAAGACTTACGATTGAAAAACAACCGGCAGTCAGTTATTATGCGGAAGATACACCGATGGAGACCACCGAAGAGCTGAATGCCCTGCTCGCTTCCATTGAAGAAGAGGCGTCTGCAGATACACCGGTATATCTGCATCTTCCGGCAGTGACCTATGACGGAGATATCACTTTTGGTGATCATGTCTGGGGTATTTCAGGAAGCAAAGACGGTGATGCGGTGACTACTTTCACCGGAACTGTCAGTATAAAGGGACATGATGGTAACTATGCAGATCTGTCAGGGATTAATTTTGAAGGTAAGGGTGGAATCGGACTGGATGCGTATTGTCTGGTACTTCTTACCGATTGTAACTTCACGGGTTGGGATACGGCTGCTGTTGCACAGAATGGTGCATGGGTTAATGCAATGGAATGTACGTTCGCGAATAATACGGTTGGTTTGAAATTTAATACCTCTATGGCTTACGGTACTGCGCCAAACTATGTGAATAATACATTTACGGATAATGGAACTGCTGTCTGCATTGACAGTCTGCCGGGAAATGAGGTTATTGATTTTGCCGGAAGCGTGTTCTCGGGAAATGATACGGATATTGAGAATAAAGCAGATCATGCAGTAGATACAGCGAAAGCGACATTTGAATAAAGAACAGTCTGAAAGCTTCTGCGATATAATTTGCAGGAGCTTTTTTATAAATAAAAAAATAAACTATGCTGCGAGGTAATGGGTTTTGTTTCTTTTTCATTTTATAATGATTTATCAGTCTGTTTGCAGACAATAAAAAAGAAGGGAATGGGGTTTATATGAAAAGAAACAAAATCGCAATGCTTCTGGCAATGGCACTTACTGTTACACAGAGTGTAGCCGTACCGGTAGCAGCAGAGGAACTGACAGCAGATGCCGGTCAGGAAGTGGAAATGAGCCAGGATGATGCTGATGCAGAAGCAGCAGTAGAATCAGAAGGGGCTGCTTCAGAGGATGCAGAAGTAAATATTCAGGAGGATGAGTTTTCCGTAGGAGACGGTGAGGATGCAGAAATCCAGGAAGAAGCGGAAGAAACGCAGAATGTGGATTTTACAGCCGGAGATGAAAGCACAGAGGCTGTAGGGGAAGAAGAATCCAAATATAGTCTGATGTATGATTTTATGGACGGGCATACAGGAAATGGTACTATGCTTCCAAACAGCCAGATGACGATTTCAACCAGCGTGTATCATTCTGATGAAGATGGCGATGAGACAATTTCAGAAGCATACAAATTAGAACTTAAACCAATGGAAGATGATTGGGACTATACCGGAAAGGTAGATGTCTCTGTAGATGATAATAATATTGTTATAAATTCTCATGGGGTAACAGGAGCTTTTGGTATTTATGTGACAGTCAGCTCAGATGCTTTTAAAACATTTACCAGTAAAGTTTATTTTGAAATCAGTGAATATGTGATCATGCCGGAAAATGTCACGGATGCAGATGGAAATGTACTTAATCCTAAGGTGGGAGAACAGATTGATATTGCCAAAGATATGCAACCACAGCTTTTCCGTTATGAAAAAGATACGAAGAAACTTAGTCCTGTAACAGGAGATAATTATAAGATTATTATTTATAGAGGGACAGATGAGGAAACAGGTGAACCTGATAATGACTACGATACAGAAGGATGGAAATGGATTGAAGTTTCCGGGCAGGAACTTCCGATATTGGAGAGAATAACGGAAAACGGTACCAGCTTTGCTCTGACAGCTCTGGAGAAAGATGAAGACGGAAGATGGAATTATATCGCAAGACGTGATTATCAGGTAGATTCTTTACATGATGATGGAGATGACGGGGATGATGGAGATAACGGAGACCATGGTAATAACACACCGATGCTGGGACCGGATGCTCTTACAGACGCAAATGGAAATAAACTGAATCCACAGGTTGGAGAAGTAATTGATTATGCGAAGAAGGGCGTTGCTCTGTACCATTATGTAGGGGGAAAATTAACAGGTGTTGGAGATCCGGAGACATTAAAAATTGAAACTGTGTATGATGAAAATGACTGGAGCGTACAGTATACGGAAGGCTGGGATGTTCCGACCATGACCCGAAAGACAAAAGATGCTACATGGATCTTTTTTAAGGCATGGGAGAAAAAACTGGAGACAGGAAGATGGGAAATAATTGATACAAAGAGATATGAATTTGATGCCACAGATAAAGTACACAGCCACAGCTGGGTGACTAAAAATGTTGTAAAAGAAGCTACCTGTACAGAAGCAGGAAGTAAGGTTGAAAATTGTGCTTCCTGTGATGCAGTGCAGACTGTGTCAATCCCTGTAAAAGGCCATACTGTAATGAAAGATGCAGCAGTAGCTCCGACTGTATTTGCAGACGGAAAGACCGAAGGAAGTCATTGTTCTGTATGTGGTACAGTCCTTGAGAAGCAGAATACAATAGCAAAAGTTCCAGGTACCATTTATCTGACAGCTTCTTCATTGAAAATGAAAACAGGTCAGTCCACAACTGCATTCAAAGCAACGGGATTTTCAGAAGGAGACTATGTTACAGCAGTTACTTCAAATAAACCGAGAACTGTAAAAGTAACAAATGTAAACAAAAATGGAACATTCAAGCTGACTGCCGGCAAGAAGAAGGGAAGTGCTGTAGTCACTGTTACTCTTGCAAGCAAAAAGACAGCAAGCTTCAAGGTAACTGTTCAGAAGGCAGCAGTAAAAACCACTAAGATTACAACAACAACGAAATCACTGACACTTGCAAAAGGAGCTACCTACAAGAAATTGGCTTCTTCTATTGCAGTTACACCAGTAACAAGCAAAGAGAAAGTTACATATTCTTCTTCAAATAAGAAGGTAGCTACCGTCAGCTCCAAAGGTGTGATCAAAGCGAAAAAAGCCGGCACAGCAAAGATCACTGTCAAATCAGGAAGTAAGAAAGTTGTTGTAACTGTAAAGGTTACCGGCGTAAAAACAACAAATCTTTCCGGTGTTCCGGCAGCAAAAAGTGTTTCCAAGGGAAAATCTTTCAAGATTAAAGCCATAGCAACACCAAAGAACACAGATGAAAAAATTACTTTTAAATCATCTAACAAAAAAGTTGTAACTGTAACATCTAAGGGTGTAGTGAAAGGCCTGAAAAAGGGAACAGCAACGATCACAGTTCAGAGTGGTTCTAAGAAAATGACATGCAAAGTGACTGTGAAATAATAAAATGAAGGTTACTGTTCGCAGCAACAAATAAAGTGTAAGAGGCGATCTCCGTGAGCAATTGCGGAGATCGTTTTTGTTTGAATAACTGTGCGTCGCATTCTCGTTACTTCAGTGATGAGTTAGACGCACTATCTTTTTGAAAATAAGCAGAACAAATGTTTGTAAATTCTATTTACATATGGTATAATAAAAACATGGATAAAAATATGTTTAATATCAATAATAACGAATTTTCATATGGTAGATGATATGTGTATTCCCTGCAGTACCATCTGGTATGGTGTACAAAATATCGGAAAAAGGTTTTAAAAGATGGTATTGATGCAGAATGCAAGGAAATGCTCTATGACCTTGCAGAAGAATATAAATTCCAGATCCTGGCAATGGAGGTTATGCCGGATCATATCCATCTGCTTGTAGATTGCAGACCACAGTTTTATATCTCTGATATGATCAAGATCATGAAGGGGAACATTGCCAGACAGATATTTCTTGCTCATCCAGAACTGAAGAAGGAACTTTGGGGAGGGCATCTGTGGAATCCATCTTATTGTGCAGTAACGGTGAGTGACAGGAGCAGGGAACAGGTATGTTCTTATATCGAAGGGCAAAAAGAAAAATAGTAATCAAAGCCTCCGTTTTTTATATTTGTGAGAAAGAGGAAAAAAGATGAGGACAGTATCCAGTTATGGCGTAGAACTGCGAAAACAGAATATCCCGATCCGCCAGACACTGGATATTTACCGTTCTGCGGTCAGCTGTCTGATTGAGATCTATGCCCAGATATGGGATGAACTGGCAGTGATTAAGGAACCTAAAAAACGTTTCAATACTGCAGAACATCTGGTGCATACCACAAAAAAGAATCAGGCAAGGTTCGATTTTGACCTGCGATTTCCAAAGATGCCTTCTTATCTCAGAAGGGCAGCTGTCCAGCATGCGCTGGGAAGCGTATCCTCATATAAGACGAGGCTGGGACTGTGGAAAAAAACGGATCAGAAAGGCGGCGGGCCGAAGCTGGTGTGTGATAATCATGCCATGCCGGTATTTTACCGTGATGTGATGTACCGTGAAGATACTGAGGAAAAAGATGGAGCGTACCTGAAACTTTATGACGGCCATGACTGGAAATGGTTCCGGGTCAGTCTTAGCCATACAGATATGGAATATCTCAGAAAGAACTGGGCAGGAAAAAAAGCTACAGCACCCGTACTGGAAAAAAGACATCGTAAATACTTCCTGCGTTTTTCTTATACGGAAGAAGTGCCGCTTACAAAGACACCTGTAAAAGAACAGATCATCTGCAGTGTGGATTTAGGACTCAATACGGATGCAGTCTGTACCATTATGCGGTCAGATGGAACTGTCCTGGGAAGAAAGTTTATTAATTTTCCCAGTGAAAAAGACCGGATGTACCGTGTGCTGGGACGGATAAGCAGGTTTCAGCGCGAGCATGGCTCCGCACAGGTGAAAAGCAGATGGGCTTACGCGAAGCGTCTTAACACAGAACTCGGAAGGAAGGTCGCAGGGGCAGTTACAGGATATGCGGAAGAAAACCACGCGGATGTGATCGTGTTTGAGTATCTGGAAACAAAAGGAAAGATATCTGGGAGAAAGAAACAGAAGCTGCATCTGTGGAGGAAAAGGGATATCCAGAAAAGATGTGAACATCAGGCGCATAGAAGAGGGATGCGGATATCCAGGATCTGTGCGTGGAATACCAGCAGGCTTGCCTGTGATGGGTCGGGAACAGTTGTCCGTGATCCAGGCAATCACAGTTTATGTACATTCCAGAATGGAAAAAGATATAACTGTGATCTTTCGGCGTCCTATAATATTGGAGCAAGATATTTTATACGGGAACTCTTAAAACCCCTTCCGGTAACGGAAAGGTCTTTGCTGGAGGCAAAAGTCCCTTCAGTAAAGCGTAGGATCTCATGTGTATATGCGGACTTAAGAGAACTATTTTCAGAAATGGAACTCTTAAGAGCAGCATAAACACAGGCAGATATACAGCGGATTACCTGCAGTGTGGGAACCTGCCATATCTGGCATGGAAAAAAGTGCATGACTGCGCATATCCTAAGCTACAGGCGTATCCGCCGATATTTAGCCTTGTCGCTTAAAGCGACTGAGGAGCATGTGACTTTAGTCATGTGAGATCCACATGCGAGATTTCTGCCAGGTACCAGAGGCTTTTGCCTGAGTATGAAAAAGATTATTTATAGATGATACTGCTTAAAAAGTGTTATAATAAAACAACTTAAAATACAAAAAGGGGACTGAGCAGATAGATGGAACCTGAGAAACTGATAGAAACATTAGCTGTGGCGGAGCGTCTGAAAGATGCCACCAGGCACTGTTATACATCCAGAGGCCGCAGGGAAAGTGTGGCGGAGCATTCCTGGAGAATTACGTTGATGGCATATCTTGTCAGTGATGAGTTTCCGGAAGCAAATCTGGAAAAATTAATGAAAATGTGCTTGATCCATGACCTTGGAGAGGCATTTACCGGGGACATACCAACCTTTGAAAAGTCAGAAAAAGATGAAGAAAAAGAAGCATCACTTTTAAACGAATGGATGATGCAGCTGCCGGAACCTTTTGTCAGTGAAATGCAGGAGCTTTACAGAGAAATGGAAGAGCGGAAGACGCTGGAAGCCAGAATCTATAAGGCACTGGATAATCTGGAAGCTCTGATCCAGCATAATGAGTCGGATATCAGTACATGGATTCCGCTGGAATATGATCTGCAGATGACTTACGGAAATGATAAAGTGCAGTTTTCGGAGTATCTGACACGTCTCCGTGATGAAGTGCGGAATGACAGTAAGAAAAAGATTGCGGAGAGTATAAAAAAATCTGATTAAAAAAGATCCCCGGGGCATATGCCCTGGGGATCAGCTGTTTCATATAAAATTTAAAATTTTATTCTCCGAAATATCTCTTAAGCAGTCCAGCGAATGCTTTTCCGTGTCTTGCTTCGTCTCTTGCCATTTCATGAACTGTGTCATGGATTGCATCGAGGTTAGCAGCTTTTGCACGTTTAGCAAGATCGAATTTACCAGCTGTAGCGCCGTTCTCAGCTTCTACACGCATTTCGAGGTTTTTCTTTGTGCTGTCAGTAACAACTTCGCCGAGAAGTTCTGCGAATTTAGCAGCATGTTCTGCTTCTTCGTAAGCAGCTTTTTCCCAGTAAAGACCGATTTCCGGATAACCTTCTCTGTGGGCAACTCTTGCCATTGCAAGGTACATACCAACTTCGGAGCATTCACCCTGGAAGTTTGCTCTCAGATCTTCAAGAATGTCTTCGCTGACACCCTGAGCTACACCAACAACATGTTCAGCAGCCCATGTCAGGTTCTCATCCTGTTTTGTGAATTTGGAAGCAGGTGCTTTACATACTGGACAGACTTCCGGAGCCTCGTCACCTTCATGAACGTATCCACATACACTACATACCCATTTAGCCATAATCGTAATCTCCTTTTCTTAATTAAGTTAGTTTTGTTTAATAATAGTAATTATTCTCAATAACTGTAGCTTCAATCTATCATATCAAATAGTTAAAGTCAAGCAAATATCAAAAAATACATCATTTGTTCACACATTTCGGACATATTCCGAAAAAGCGTATATCACAATCTGAAATCTTACCAGGAAAGTTTTTGACAGCTTTTTCTGCAAGGCTGTTTAAATCCTCGGTTTCCAGATCAAGAACCTGTCCGCATTCCTTACACATGAAGTGGCAGTGTGGAGTAACGCATCCATCAAAATGGTCAGCACCTCCAAAATTAGACAGCTTCTGAATCTCTCCGATCTCAGATAAGAGAGAAAGGTTGCGATATACAGTTCCCAGACTGATGTTGGGATATATTTTCTTTATATTTTCATAAACAACATCTGCGGTAGGATGGTCTTTGCGGGTCATAAGGAAGTCCTTGATGGCTTCTCGCTGACGGCTGTATTTTAAGGTTGCCATATATCGTTTCCTTTCTACAATTTATTAACCGAAATATCTCTTAAGCAGACCTGCAAATGCTTTGCCGTGTCTTGCCTCGTCTCTTGCCATCTCATGAACAGTATCATGGATTGCGTCAAGATTGGCAGCTTTGGCACGTTTTGCAAGGTCAAATTTACCAGCGGTAGCACCATTTTCAGCTTCTACACGCATTTCAAGGTTTTTCTTTGTGCTGTCAGTAACAACTTCGCCAAGAAGTTCAGCGAATTTAGCAGCATGTTCTGCTTCTTCGTAAGCAGCTTTTTCCCAGTAAAGACCGATTTCCGGATAACCTTCTCTGTGGGCAACTCTTGCCATTGCAAGGTACATACCAACTTCGGAGCATTCACCCTGGAAGTTTGCTCTCAGATCTTCAAGAATGTCTTCGCTGACACCCTGAGCTACACCAACAACATGTTCAGCAGCCCATGTCAGGTTCTCATCCTGTTTTGTGAATTTGGAAGCAGGTGCTTTACATACTGGACAGACTTCCGGAGCCTCGTCACCTTCATGAACATAACCACATACATTACATACCCATTTTGCCATAATCTTAATCTCCTTTACATAATTGAAAATTGTTTTATTTAATAATAGTAATCGTTATTGTTTCTTGCCGTGACTATACTGTACCATAATGGTCCAGTCTTGTCAACAGAGAAATTATACTTTTTTGAAGAGTTTTTATATATTATTTGCTATAATAAGATACCAATGGATAACTTCGTTTAATATCATAAGAAAATCTTAATATTTTACCTCATGGATATTAATTCTTAACAGGTATAGTAAAAGCATGAAAAACAGGAGGCAGGGGAAATGGCAGAGATACTGGTATGCGATGACGACAAGGAAATCGTAGAGGCAATAGAGATTTATCTGACGCAGGAGGGACATCATATCCTGAAAGCATATGACGGTGAACAGGCAATAAGAGTTTTGCAGAATCATCCGGTGGATCTTCTGATCATTGATGTGATGATGCCGAAGCTGGATGGAATACGGGCAACACTTAAGATCCGAGAAGAAAATGCTCTTCCTATTATAATTTTATCTGCAAAATCAGAAGATGCGGACAAAATTCTTGGGTTGAATGTCGGGGCAGATGATTATGTGACAAAGCCTTTTAATCCGTTGGAACTGGTGGCCAGGGTGAAATCTCAGCTTCGCAGATATACACAGCTGGGGGCAATGACCGAGAAAAAAGAGAATATTTACGAAACGGGCGGACTTATGATCGATGATGATCGTAAAGAAGTTACTGTTGATGGAGAAAGTGTGAAGCTGACTCCGATTGAATATCGTATTCTCCTTTTTCTTGTGCAAAATCAGGGCAGAGTTTTTTCTATTAATCAGATTTATGAGAACATTTGGAATGAAGAAGCAATCGCAGCAGATAACACGGTAGCTGTTCATATTCGCCATATCAGAGAAAAGATTGAGATCAATCCCAAAGAGCCACGCTACCTCAAAGTAGTATGGGGACTTGGGTATAAAGTGGAAAAGATCTGAAATTCTGCCATGGAAAGTGGATAATCCCGGCACTTCCGGAAGGGCATTTATACAGAAAGGAAATGGAGTAATATGAAAAAAAGATGGTATAAAAAAAGTGGACTGAAAGGCCTGATGGTTTGTCTGACGATAGTTGCTCTGGTCGTAGGCTGTGTCTGCGGTGGCGCATCGATATGGCTTATGAGCAAGGGCATTCGTCCGATGGACAGCCGTAAATATGTAGACTCTGAGAGATTTACGGAAAACATGTACGAAACATCGCATACGATCCTGGAAGCACTTGGCGAAACGGAGATTTTAAATGAAAGCAGTAAGGAAGATCTGGTCGATCTTACAGAGCTGAAAGAAGGTAAAAGTCTCTCAAATAAAAATACATCCGGGCTTGCATATAAAGCCGGTGATCTGACAGAGTGGTCAAAGGGTTCCTGGGACAGAAGTGTGAATGTCCTGATCTGCAGAAGACCGGACAGCAGTGATTATTATATGTACTATAATGATTTTGTGGATAAGATCATCAGTGGAGAGCTGAAGTTTGTCTGGGGAAGTGATGAAGAAAAGCTAAGCCAGGAATATACAAAGGATATATTATCGATGCTTTCCGGAGAAGAATATGCTTACTATGATGATGGATATAACTATTCCGGAATTCGCATGGATGATGTAGAGTATGTAGAAGATGCAGATGGAAATGTTGTTTATACAAATATCTGGAATTATGAACCAAGTGGAAACAATGATGCGGCACTGAAAGAGGAATACAAACCAGACGGGGCAGACAGTATCCTTGATATTGTGAATAACAATAAAGAATGGAACGGAAATCTTCAAAAAGCATATCAGTATTTGTATGCAGCACTGGTAAAATACAATAATGCTGTGGATTCTAAAGATGTATTGGATGCGTATGCGCAGGGAAATACAAATTATAAGTATCTTTACGTAGATACAAAAACAAAAAAAGTATATAGCAATATAAAGTCAGTGACTTTCTCCAACTATAAGAAGATAATGACCGATATTGTGGACAGCAATGAGGCGTTCATGGTTATTGAACCGAAACAGCAGGACTGTATGGTGGGAATGGAAAACACTTTAGATCAAACGCTGGCATACTGGCAGCAAATGATCGAAAATTCTGGCCCGGCAGGAGAAAATTATATTTACTGTATTTCAGCGGATTCTGCGTTTCCTGTACTGGACTATGTTGCACAGGAGAAAACATATTACGATAAATTTGAACCATGGATCATGCCACTGCTCATTTTGACTGGTGTGGGATTTATTCTGGCACTTATCGGTCTGGTAATCCTGACGATCGCAGCAGGAAAGACAAATAAAGATCAGGAAGTGCATCTGAATTTCTTTGACCGGTGGTATACAGAAATCGCGGCATTGCTAGTATTTGGAATCTGGATCTATGGAGTTGCGATCATGATGCAGATGATGGATTCGGGAGATATGCGAATGGCAGGTTATCTGGTCGGAATGGGAATCTTGGGCATCTGGAGCGGCGCATGGTTCCTCATGGGATGGCTCAGTCTGGTACGTCGTATTAAGGCGAGATCAATCTGGCGGGACAGCGTACTCAGACATGTCCTGCTTTTTATCAGAAAGATTTTTTCGAAATTTGCGGATATGATTGTTTTTCTGAGTAATAATACGGTCAGCAGAATAAAGACGATCGTGGCATTTGGTGTATTTGTATTTTTGCTATTTATGGCGACAGGATTATTTGTTGGCGCAGATATTCCATTTTTCCTTCTGGTGTTTGTAGTGACCTGCTGGGTAGCTCTTTATTATCTGCTCAAAAAAGCCTGGGGAAGAGAACAGATTCTTGATGGTCTGAAAAAAATCACCGACGGAGATCTTCAATATAAGATTCCGACAGAGAAACTTTTCGGTGAACAGAAGAAGATAGCGGATTATATCAACCATATCGGAGAGGGACTGGATGCAGCAGTGGAAAACAGTCTGAAAAACGAACGAATGAAAACGGAACTGATCACCAATGTTTCTCATGATATCAAGACTCCGCTTACTTCAATCATCAATTATGTAGATCTTTTGAAGCGTGAAAATCCGGAAGATCCGAAGATCAGGGGATATCTGGAAGTGCTGGAAAACAAGGCACAGAGACTTAAAGTACTGACTGAGGATGTTGTAGAAGCATCTAAAGCCAGCACCGGCAATATTGCACTGGAAATGACAGATCTGAATTTTATTGAACTGGTACATCAGGTGATCGGTGAATTCGAAGAGAAATTTGAAGAAAGAAATCTGACGATGGTGGTTCATTTCGATGAGGAAGAAGCAATCATCTGTGCCGATGGACGCAGACTCTGGCGAGTACTTGAGAATGTTTTTGGAAATGTATCCAAATATGCGATGGAAAATACGAGAGTCTATGTAGACGTAAAAGTTGACCGACCGAATGTGCAGCTTTCTCTCAAAAATATCTCCGCACAGCCACTGAACATTTCTGCAGAGGAATTAACAGAGCGATTCATCCGTGGCGATGTTTCCCGAAACACCGAGGGCAGCGGCCTGGGCCTGTCAATCGCGAAAGATCTTGTACAGCTTCAGGGTGGAGAATTTAAACTGTATCTTGATGGAGATCTGTTTAAAGTGACGATTGAGTTTAGAATGAAATAGTTGGCGTAATATAAATACAGCTTTACTGATAGAATATTTATCAGTAGAGCTGTATTTTTCTTATTACACCTGTATCCGGTCTGCTACTTCATTTCCAACTGCCAGCCGGCGGTTATTGCTTCCGATGATCAGCCAGTCGCGGCATTTCTGAATAACCTGGATGGTGCTGCCTTCTTTGATGTCCATGTTTCTCATAGTTTCAAGGATTTCCGGAACACCGAACATCCATTTAATGGTACAGGTATCGCCTGTGTTTGTCTGTGATAAAGCTTGCATAAAAATCCCTCCTTTTGGGAAAAATAGAAATAGTTAGTGTCAGATAATTTAGGGACTGTTTCTTGAATTTATAATACAACTCAGAATATATGTTCGTCAATTGGAACATCAGGTAGTCAATTCTCATGTTAGATAGAGGATGCTGACAGGAGGTAGTGTGTGCTAAATATGTAGGATTATGCATATTTATGGCATCGAAATTCACAGTTTACAAATATAGGCAAATATGCTACTATTTCTAAAGAAGCGGAAACATGAATTTCCGCAGAATATAAGCAAACTCAACGAACAAGAGAGTACATTTGTTGGCCACATTACAGAGAATTCCCCGATGGAAGAATTGCTATTCTATGAGTAGAAGAGTAGTGCAGAATGAAAAAGAATCATTCGATTCCTGTGGCTGAGAGGGAAGTGCAGGTGCAGATGGAAGATGGCTTGGGAGAGGTGCAGTCGAGATGAGCATTGATGTCAATGAGGCAATCATGTGATATGTTGGAAATGATAGTTCGGCAATTATTCAGACTGCAACAGGACCGCCTGTTATAGCGGAAGGGTATCATGACAGCGACAGATCATCATAGAAATGATTGGAATGTCAGACTGGAATCGCACCCGATGAGGTTTCTGACCGCGAGGCAGGAACGAACAGAAGTGGTAACACGGGCAGGACTCGTCTTCTCTATATAGAATAGAGAGGGCGTTTTTTTATACCCAAGGACTGCGGAAGCAGCGTGCTGCGTAGCAATCCGTTGAGTATTATTAAATTTCATATTCAGGAGGAGATAAAATGGACAAGCAGAAGTATTATATTACAACCGCGATTGCCTATACATCCGGTAAACCGCATATCGGCAATACCTATGAGGTCGTATTGGCAGATGCGATCGCACGTTACAAGAGACAGGAAGGATACGATGTATTTTTCCAGACAGGAACTGACGAGCATGGTCAGAAGATCGAGCTCAAAGCAGAAGAAGCAGGAATCACACCAAAGGAATTCGTAGATAACGTATCCGGTGAGATCAAGAGAATCTGGGATCTGATGAATACATCTTATGACAAATTCATCCGTACCACAGACGCTGACCACGAGAAACAGGTTCAGAAGATCTTTAAGAAAATGTACGCAAAAGGAGATATCTATAAGGGACATTACGAAGGAATGTACTGTACACCTTGTGAATCTTTCTTTACAGAGTCACAGCTTGTAGACGGCAAATGTCCGGACTGCGGACGTCCATGTGTTCCGGCAAAAGAAGAAGCATACTTCTTCAAAATGAGCAAATATGCAGACCGCCTGATCGATTACATTAATACACATCCGGATTTCATCCAGCCGGAATCACGTAAAAACGAGATGATGAACAACTTCCTTCTTCCGGGACTTCAGGATCTCTGCGTATCCAGAACTTCCTTCAAATGGGGTATTCCGGTAGATTTCGATCCGAAACACGTTGTTTATGTATGGCTGGATGCTCTGACAAACTATATCACAGGAATCGGATATGACTGCGACGGCGAAAGCTCCGAACAGTTCAACAAACTGTGGCCGGCAGATCTTCATCTGATCGGTAAAGATATCATCCGTTTCCATACTATTTACTGGCCGATTTTCCTGATGTCACTGGATCTGCCGCTTCCAAAACAGGTATTCGGACATCCGTGGCTGCTTCAGGGCGATGGCAAGATGAGTAAATCCAAAGGAAATGTTATTTATGCAGATGAACTTGTAGATTTCTTTGGTGTAGATGCTGTCCGTTATTTCGTACTTCATGAAATGCCGTTCGAAAATGATGGTGTCATCACATGGGAACTGATGGTAGAGAGACTGAATTCCGAGCTTGCAAATACTCTCGGAAACCTTGTAAACCGTACTATTTCCATGTCCAACAAATACTTTGGAGGTCTTGTAGAAAACAAAGGTGTCGTTGAACCGGTTGATGAAGACCTCAAAGCATTTGCACTGGCTGTTCCGGGCAAAGTTGCTGAGAAGATGGACAAACTGCGTGTTGCAGATGCAATGACAGAAGTATTTACGCTGTTTAAACGTCTGAACAAATATATCGACGAGACAATGCCGTGGGCACTTGCAAAAGACGAAGCAAAGAAAGATCGTCTTGCAACTGTTCTTTATAATCTGGTTGAGGGAATCACAATGGGAGCAACTCTTCTGGAATCATTCATGCCAGAGACAACAGAACGCATCCTTGCTCAGTTAAATGCGCAGAAACGTACACTTGAAGACCTCAAGACTTTTGGCCTGTATCCGTCAGGAAACAAAGTAACCGAAAAACCGGAGATTCTGTTTGCACGTCTTGACCTTAAAGAAGTACTTGCAAAAGTAGAAGAACTTCATCCGAAGAAAGAGGAACCGGTTGAGGAGAAAAAAGAAGAAAACGTGATCGACATTGAAGCAAAACCGGAGATCACATTTGATGATTTTGGTAAACTTCAGTTCCAGGTTGGCGAGATCATTGCCTGTGAGGAAGTCAAAAAATCCCGCAAACTTCTCTGTTCTCAGGTGAAGATCGGAAGCCAGGTACGCCAGATCGTATCCGGAATCAAAGCTCATTACAGCGCGGAAGAAATGGTAGGAAAGAAAGTTATGGTCGTTACAAACCTGAAACCGGCCAAACTTGCAGGAATTCTCAGTGAGGGAATGATTCTCTGTGCAGAAGATGCAGATGGAAAGCTGTCTCTGATGGTACCGGAAAAAGAAATGCCGGCAGGCGCAGAAATCTGCTAAATATAAGATAGCATTTGAATAGTTAGTGTAAATAAAATTATAGTAACTGAAAGTCTGATCCCCTGTGTATCGTGAAAGCGAACACGGGGGATTTGTTTTTGTATTATACTTGCGAAGCAATATGGTTTATGGGTATACTGTAGATAATTAATATTGCAGATAACAGTCAGACGTAAGATCAGACATGCGACCAAAATAATCTGCGTAAGATTTCAGGGAGGAAAAAGCCATGGAAAATGGACTTACACATTTTGATAAAGAAGGAAATGCAGTGATGGTGGATGTTTCCGGAAAGAATGTTACTTATCGGACTGCACTGGCAACCGGATATATTGCGGTAGGTCCGGAAATCATGGCATGCGTTACGAAGGGAAATGTCAAAAAAGGCGATGTCCTTGGCGTGGCGAGGGTGGCTGGAATCATGGGCGTGAAAAAAACATCTGAACTGATTCCCATGTGTCATCCGCTTCCGATTCAGAAATGTGCGATCGATTATGAACTGGATCAGGAAAAGAACCGGATCCATGTTTTCTGTACAGTAAAGACAGAAGGTAAAACAGGTGTGGAGATGGAAGCACTGACTGGTGTGCAGGTGACGCTTCTGACAATTTATGATATGTGCAAAGCAATTGACAAGCATATGGTGATGTCAGAAATCCATCTGATAGAAAAAACAGGAGGCAAAAGCGGAGATTTTCGTTTTGAAGAAAAAAATGATTGATCGTTGTGGAAGAAAGATAGATTATCTGAGAATTTCTGTGACAGACCGCTGTAATCTTCGCTGTATCTACTGCATGCCTGAAGATGGTATCCGATTAACTGAACGTGAAAAAATATTGCAGGAGCCGGAAATCCTTCGCATATGCAGAGTAATGTCAGAACTTGGAATCACGAAGATTAAAATCACCGGCGGAGAGCCGCTGGTACGTCCCCGGATTCCAGGATTGATTCGCCAGATTAAAGAAATACCAGGCATTCAGAAAGTGACACTTACAACCAATGGTATTTTACTGAAAGACCAGATGCAGGAACTTGCAGAAGCAGGCCTGGACAGTCTGAACATCAGCCTTGATACTCTGGACAGAGAATGTTTCTGCAAAATTACCCGAAGGGATCTTTTGGATGGAACACTCGATGGAATCAAAGAGGCAATGAAATATCCGGAAGTACAGTTAAAGATCAATTGTGTTCCACTGGGATTGGAAGAACAGGATCTTTGTGGGATAGCAGAGTTTGCACGTAAAAATCCGGTTCATGTACGTTTTATTGAAATGATGCCGATTGGATATGGAAGTTCTTTTGCAGGAATGCCACAGGAAAAGATTATGAATTTGGTGGAACAGAAATTTGGAAAAATGATTCCATATAATGGAAAACCTCTTGGAAATGGGCCATGTACGTATTATACTGTTGATGGATTTGAGGGAAAAATTGGGTTTATCAGCGCAATCAGCCATAAATTCTGTAGCCAGTGTAATCGTATACGGCTTACGTCACAGGGATATCTGAAAACCTGTCTGCAATATACGGCGGGACGTGATCTGCGTGCCGTTCTCAGAAACGGAGGAACAGATGAGGAGCTGAAGGACAGGATCAGAGCCGCACTGGCAGAAAAACCGGATGGCCATCATTTCAGAGAAAAAGCAAAAGAAGACGATACAGAGAGTTTGTGCATGTCACAGATAGGAGGATAATATGAAACGCGCAGCAATTATAACAGCAAGTGATTCCGGATACAGGGGAGAACGGGAAGATTTAAGCGGGCCCGCGATCAGGGAGATTCTGGAAAGAGAAGGATATGAAGTGATTTCCATGGATATCCTTCCGGATGATCAGGTAATGCTTGCAGGTAAATTGCAGGAAATAGCAGATTCAGAAAAAGCAGAATTGATTTTGACGACAGGTGGAACTGGTTTTTCTGAGAGAGATGTAACGCCGGAAGCAACAGAGGAAGTCATTGAACGTAAGGTTCCGGGAATTCCGGAAGCGATTCGTGCTTATAGTATGACGATCACAAAGCGTGCAATGTTGAGCCGTGCAACAGCAGGAATTCGAGGAAAGACACTGATCATCAATCTGCCGGGAAGTCCAAAGGCAGTGCGGGAAAGTCTGGAATATATCATTGATGCACTGGGACATGGAATAGAGATCCTTACGGGCGAAGCCGGTAATTGTGCACGAAAATAATAATATAGAAAAATACAGATGACCAGTCCAGGACTGGTCAATTGTAATATAGGAGAATTTGATTATGGGTAAAGTGATCGCAGTCTGTATCAGTGAAAAAAAGGGTACGCAGAAACATCCGGTAGAGGAAGCAGAATTTGTAGAGGACTGGGGAATTAAAAATGATGCACATGCAGGCAAATGGCATCGACAGGTCAGCCTTCTGTCTTATGACAAAATAGAAGCTTTTCGTGCGAGAGGTGCCGAAGTAGAGGATGGAGCGTTTGGAGAAAATCTTGTAGTGCAGGGGTTTGATTTTTCATCACTTCCGGTTGGAACCAGATTTCGTTGTGGAGAAGTTGTTCTGGAAATGACGCAGATTGGTAAGGAATGCCATCATGGATGTGCAATCTTTCAGAAGATGGGGGATTGTATTATGCCGCGAGAGGGTGTTTTTACAAGAGTTCTGCATGGAGGAAGCATCCGTGCGGGAATGGAGTTTGAACAGATTGACGGAGTAAACAGAGATGAGAGTTTATGATTGAGGAGCGGAAAGACGGATGGAAACACATATGATTTTTGAGACACATGCACATTATGATGATGAGGCTTTTGAACAGGACAGAGAGGCATTATTGAATTCTATGGAAGCACATGGAATTGGACATATTGTAAATGCATGTGCATCGATCGAGAGTCTGAAAGCGACAGAGGAACTGATGGAAAAATATCCCTTTGTCTATGGCGCCTTTGGAATTCACCCGGATGATGCAGAAAAGATGACAGAGGATACATTGAATGAGATCCGTCGTCTGTGCCATCTGCCAAAGGCAGTTGCGATCGGAGAGATTGGATTGGATTATTACTGGCATAAAGAAGAACGGGAACATGAGATTCAGAAGAAGATGTTTCGCGCACAGATGGAGATTGCCAGGGAGGAAAAAATGCCGTTTATGATCCACAGCAGGGATGCAGCCAGGGATACGCTGGAGCTGGTGAAGGAATGCATGAAAGAGGGAATGCATGGAGGGATTATCCATTGTTTTTCTTATGGAAAGGAAATGGCAAGGGAATACCTGAATATGGGACTTTATCTTGGAATTGGCGGAGTTGTAACGTTTAAGAATGCGAAGAAGCTGAAGGAAGTGGTGGAGTATGCACCGCTTGAGCAGCTTGTGTTGGAGACGGACAGTCCGTACTTAAGTCCGGAGCCGAATCGTGGTAAAAGAAACAGTTCGCTGAATCTTCCGTATGTGGCAGCGATGATCGCGGAGCTGAAAGGAATCAGCGGCGAAGAAGTGATCGCTGTGACAGAGGAGAATGCAAAGCGGCTTTTGTTCCGGAAGTGAGAAAATATAAAATATAGTATTATTAAAACTCCGTTTATGTATTCAGCAACAGACAATTCGAAAATTCAGAAGTACTAGAAAGAAGAAAAATAATATAAAAAACACCCCGGAAAAGAGATGAACTCGCTGCGCTCAGACAGCATCATTTTCCGGGGTAATATATTATTTCCTTCTTTAAGTACTTCTACAAATTTTCTCAGACGTCTGTATGCTCGAATACATAAATGGAGTTTTATTCTACATTTCCGTAAATTCGTTATTTCTTTTCCTCTCAGCTTCCGGAACAGGTGGTGAGCCTGGACCGGAAGAAGGTAGGTGTTAGTATTCAGAGTCGTCTGAATAGTCGGAGTCATCACTGTAATCAGACTCGTCGGAGTAGTCGGATTCATCAGAGTTGTCCGATGAGTCGCTGTAATCGTAGTCGTCAGACGAGTCGGAACTATCATCAGAACTGTCTGAGGAGTCATCAGAGCTGTCGGAGTTATCGGCAGCGGTATCATCCTGGGCGTTGGCTGCACTTACAGACCAGGTATCGTCTACGTATTCTCCATTGGAGTTTACCATATCGCCGTCGGAGTTGAAGGTAACATCAAGGAGATCGGTGTTGGTGGAAGGTTTTACGCTCAGGGACATGATTTCTTTAAAGCGGGCCTGGAGATTGGCAAGTGTAAAGGAATCATCTCCAAGGACTGTTCGTACTTCATGCTGTGAAGCAAGTTCTTCGGTGTAATCGGACAGCATGTACGGACTGAATACGCCGGCATCTTTGTTGTAATGCATTACCATTGGCTTTACTTCAGGATCCAGGATTTCTACGGTTGTTTTTCCGTTCTGGACGGTTTTCTGGATAGTGAAGCAGCCCATTCCTTCGAGAAGTGCATCAAAGGACTCCTGAGTGGATACGAAGTTTCCGAGTGAATAGAAGATCAGCATACTGTGGCCTTCTTTATCAGACATAGTTCCGTATGGCTGAAGGGTATGCGGATGACCGCCGATCACAACGTCAACACCCTGCTGCATAAGGAAGGTTGCCCATTCTTTTTCGTATTCAGTAGGCATTGGTTCCATTTCTTTGCCCCAGTGAGCGACAAAGATCAATACATCGCTGTTTTCTTTGGCTTTCTGGATCATGGAAGCTACTTTGTCTTTTTCAAAGATGTCGATCATGTATTCTTTGCCTTCGCCGGCACCGGAATTGTTGGTACCATATGTATAATCAAGGAAAGAAATCTTAATACCGTTTACCTCCAGCACTTTGACGGAATTTGCATCTTCTTCTGTCTCATGGATTCCGAGAACCGGTACATCCGGATGGCTGGTTTTCCAGTAATTCAGTGTCTGTGCCATATAGTCATATCCGTAGTCATCGATATGATTGGTTGCAGACTCGATTACATCGAATCCTGCATTGATCAGTGCATCACCAACTTCCGTCGGAGTTGCAAAGGATGGATAACCACTGACAGCATCATGGTCTGTTGTAAAGACGGTTTCCTGGTCTACCATGGCAATATCGGCAGCCTGGATCTCATCTTTGACATTTTCGTAAATTTTGTCATAGTTCCATGTACCAGAGTCGGATTTGCCGGATTCAATCAGTGAATCATGAAAGAGATTGTCACCGACTGCGACAACAGTTGCAGTGGAAATTTCCGGAGCTTTGGCAGCTGCCTCGGCTTTTTCCTTTTGCTTGGCTGCTTCTTTTGCAGCCTGGTCTGCAGGTTTCTGGATCAGTTGATAATCAAGCTGGTGAAAAACAAGAACCAGAAGGAGTATGACTACAATGGAACAGATCAGGCCAATGCGGGAATTGATCTGTTCTTTCAGGTTTAAGGGGATGTTTTTGTTTTTTTTCATAATAAATTCCTTTGTGTATTTTGTGAGACCTAAAAAAGTCTGTTTATGTTCAATTCACCATTATAGCAAATAGATTACTTTAAAGAAAGAATTAAGTTAAAAAAATAAGTGTAAAAATACTTTGTGCTTCAAATAAAGATACGCTATAATAAAAAATAACGAATACAGAGAGACTGCGCCCAGGGGTCAGGAAGCGGAGGAGAGACGCATGAATTCATATGAAACAGTGAATAATATTCTGGTGAGATTGTTTAAAGATATTCTTGATATTGAAGAACGAGCACTGATCACATCAGAATATAAAGATATATCAGTAAATGATATGCATATTATGGAAGCAATCGGTATACAGGAATCCAAGAATATGTCTACAGTGGCCAAAACAATGTCTGTTACGGTGGGAACACTGACGATTGCAATCAACCATCTTGTGAAAAAAGGCTATGTAGAACGAACCAGAAGTGAAGAGGACAGGAGAGTTGTCCTGGTTTCTCTTTCAGAAAAAGGAGAAAAAGCTTATCTTCATCATAAAATCTTTCATGAGAAGATGGTCATGGCAGTGCTTGACAGCCTGAATCCGCAGGAAACCAAGGATTTAACGAAAGCATTGCTGAAACTGCAGAGATTTTTTGATGATTACGGAAAAGAGTAGGAGGTGCAAATAGCTGCACCTCCTTTTTGTATCTGAATTTACAGCGGCAGAATGGCCGTTTTCTTTGACTGTCAGTTTTTGGAGATGTTTCTGCATGTATTTTTGTAGTACTGGAAACTGGACAGGACCGATTTCAAGAAGATATTGGTGAAAAGCTTTTGGATTAAAGTTGTTGCCGAGTACAGTTTGCCATTCTGTCTTCAGATCAAGAAAACAGAGGTATCCCCAGCAGTATTTCAGATAATTGGCGGGCGTTTCCACGATATACTGGTAGATCTCAGATATTGCATTTGTATTTGTGATTCCAAAAAGTTTCAGCAATCTGGCGGCTTCGTCCTGACTCCAGCCATAATAATGGATGCCGATGTCCAGAAGGGAATAGATGCACAGATTAATACTGCGGTTCAGCCAGGTAAGACAGACATAGTCAGAGCCATCATTATCATCCAGATAATTGGAAGCATACTGATATCCATAAGATTCTATATAAGTTGCCCAGCCTTCGATGTAGCCGCTGGAGGTGATCAGATAGCGGATATCAGAAGGTTCTGTGTTTCCAAAGAAGATAGTCTGATACAGATGTCCTGGAAATCCCTCATGAGACAAAGTTGTAAAAAGTTCCAGGTTACTGCGCTGGTCTGAAGGATTAATATAGATGATATTGGGGGTTCGGGTGTCAAGCGGAGGAGTCAGATAGAAAGCCGGACTCAGGTATTCCTGCATGGATCTATGTACATAGCGTACGGTGTAGTCTGTCTCTGGCAGAGCCGGAAAATCTTTACCAGTTTTTTGGCAGAGAGCAGTGAGAATGTCCTGTGGTTCCATTTCGGGAAGGTCGAAATGGCTGTTCAATTTGCGAAGCAGAGAAGGATTTTGCTTCAGAATTTTCTGTGCATTGTTCATATCAGCTGCAATCTGCCCGGCAAGTCGTTTCTGCATTTCTCTGACTGGTGTATAGGAGCCGGTCTGGCTCTGCAGCAAATATTCATAATATTTTTTTCCTCCATTTAAGTGTGCAAGTCCCTGACTTGGGCGGCCGGTGCCACGGAGGGACTGCAGACCAAGAATCAGATTCTGATAGGCAGGAATTACCTTGTTCAGAAGAATCTGTTTATGTTTTTGGATGAGAATATCCTGTTCTTTTTGAGGAAGTTTTCCGAAAGATTTCAATTTTTCGGCGAAAATATCCAGCATATAATTGGAATCGGGCTCCTTGATAAAGCTACGGCATTGATCCAGAACACGGTCCAGTGTTGTATCACTCATAAAATATCCCTGCTGTGATTTTTCCTGTTCAAAAGCAAGAATGCTTTCAAAATATGGTTCTACAGAGACAAGAAGGTTCAGATAGTCTGCGATATCCTGCTTCTGATAGAAGGCATATTCGGCGAGCAGGACGGGAAGTTGTGCCTGAATTCCAAGACTGGGACTTAAAGGTTCATAAAGGATGGAATAGTCCTGATAGTCAGCCTGTGTTTTGTAATACAGAAGAAGCATGTCGAGTGTGGGCCGGTTGGATTCAGAAAGACCGGAGGTTTTGAATGTCTGAAGCTTTTTGAGCGTTTGGGATGTAAAATCTTCTGCTTCAGAGGAGGTATTGGAAAGGAAGGCAGAAGATGTGTTTGTTAATTGTGAAGAAGGCAGAGAAATTGTACCAAGTGTAGCTTTGGGGCGTTGTATCCCTTTCTTTTCCGGATAAGCCAGTGAATAATGAAGGTTCAGCATATTGCCGGAAACTTCTTTTTGAAAAAGTTCTTCTGTAAATTGCTCAAAACGACTGTCTGCTGAGAGCAGGTGTGTGTTTGCCCAGCCAAGGACAGTTCCAAGCAGAAAAACGAGACACAACGTGCCTGCAATCAGAATACGGGATGTTGGTCTGTGGAAAGATAACTTCATAAAGACCTCGAAGGAGTGCTTTTTACTATCTTATTGGAAAAAAAACGATTGTATGCTAAACTGATAGGCAGCAGCTGTGAGTGAACAGCAACGTAGAAAGTGAGGCGGAAGCTGATGGAAAATAATATATATGATCTGGCAATTCTTGGTGCAGGGCCGGCAGGAATCTGTGCTGCAATCTATGCCACAAGAGCAAAGTTAAATACAATCTGGCTGGACAGAAAATTTGTGCAGGGCGGACAGATCGTGGACACATATGAAGTAGACAATTATCCGGGACTTCCTGGAATCACCGGACTGGATCTGGGTGAGGCGATGGCAGGCCATGCAGAAAAACTTGGACTGAAACCAAAGAGAGAGCCAGTTCTTTCTGTTACAGACGAGGGAGAGATCAAGGTGATCCGGACCAAAAAGAATGAATATCATGCAAGGGCGGTAATCATAGCCTGTGGAGCGACACACCGTCATCTTGGAATTCCCGGAGAGGAAGAACTGGGTGGTATGGGAGTTTCCTATTGTGCAACCTGTGATGCGGCCTTTTTCCAGGAAGGGACAGTTGCAGTAGTAGGAGGCGGAAATGTGGCTGTGGAAGATGCAATTCTTCTTTCCCGGACTTGCAAGAAAGTTTATCTGGTACACAGACGTGATGAACTTCGTGCGGAAAAAATTCTTCAGGACAGTCTGTTTGGCTGTCATAATGTTGAACTGGTGTGGGACAGTGTACCGGTATCTGTGGAAGGTGAGGACAAAGTGACGGCACTGAAAGTACGAAATGTAAAAACGGATGAGGAAAAGGAAATTTCGGTGGATGGAGTGTTTATTGCAGTAGGAATCGTGCCGGGAAGTGGAAAGTTCAAAGATCTTGTGAAGATGGATGAAAGCGGCTATATCATTGCTGGAGAAGATGGCGTGACAAGTACACCGGGCATCTTTGCCGCCGGCGATATCCGAACCAAGAATCTGCGTCAGGTAGTAACTGCAGTGGCAGATGGAGCCAATGCAGTGGCATCTGTTCAGCGCTATTTGATGGAGTATTAAAGCGTAAATAAAGAAAAATTTGACAAATCTATTACAATTGTGTTAAGATACATAACTGTTGCGCGTAAATTATGTATTTAACAAACGCAAAGGAGTAATAGATGAAGAAAAAAATAACAGCAATGTTATTGGCAATATGTTGTATCAGCAGTACATGGACCGTTTATGCAGATGATTTTTCCAGTGGTTCATCGGAGGTTGAGATTGAGATCACAGAAGATGAGGATGCGGATGTGGACGATGTTGAGATCACAGAAGACGCAGATGCAAATGATGAAATGTTTTCTGACGGGACAGAAAGCAGTACTTCCGGTGGGGATATCAGTGCAATGGCTAATCAGATCGTAGCGCGGGCAGAGATACAGGCACAGGAATATCAGCAGCTGAAAAAAGAAGCAAAGAAATATGCAGATGCACAGGAAGTGGCAAGACGTGCGCAGGAGATCAAAGAAGAAACTGCCCGTATTCGTAAGCAGGCATTAAAGGAGGCTGCACGAAGAAAAGAAGAAAAGCGTGTGGCGAATCGCCAGGCAGTCGCGGATTTTGCAGTACAGTTTGTTGGCAATCCATATGTATGGGGCGGAACAAGCCTCACGAACGGTGCAGACTGCTCTGGATTCGTGATGTCTGTATTTGCAAACTTTGGCTATGAGCTACCGCGAGTGGCAGCAGCTCAGTACAGTGCATCCCAGAAGAGAGATCTGAGCCAGATGGAAGTCGGAGATCTTGTCTTTTATGGCAGTGGAATTTCTCATGTAGCCCTGTATATTGGAGATGGCAAAGTCGTACATGCGCTGAACTCCAATAAAGGGATTGTAATCACAGATTATAATTACGATACACCGGTTGGTGTTGGAAGTTATATGGAATAAAATCAAAGAGTTATAGTTCTACGCAATTTGTAGAACTGTGACTCTTTTCTTTTGGCAAAAATTGTCGAAGAAAGAGGGGTATTTAGCAAATTGCACAAAGGTTGTCGAATAATGGGGGAAAATGTGGATAACGCGAAAAATGGTGTAAAAGTTATCCACATCTTGGAAAGGTTGAAAAATCGAGATATTTGAGTTATACACAAAGTTATCCACATTATCCACAAAAAATTAATGTGGAATAAGAGATTTACATAAATAAATAAAAAACAAATGTTTTGGTTAATAATGATGAAATTAAGAAATTCGACAAAAAAATAAAAAAATCTATTGACTTTTTCATAGTGAAAATATTAAAGAATTTTGCATTCAAAAGAAAAATTTTAAACTTTCAAAGAACAATTATCTGACAATAATGCGGGCCGTATATAGGTATGATTTGCTGCCCGGGACAAAAAAAGCAGGAGGGGATCACCCCTTCTGCTTCATTCGTTTAATAACTTTCAGGCGAGTAAATTCCTCACGCTCTTTTTCCTCAAGTGCATTCTGGATGTCCTTGGTAAGTGCTTCATAACGAGGAATCGTAATATTCTTGAGAGCATTTGCTCTTTTCTGTGTTTTTTTGATGTTTGCAGCCAGACGGATCGCGGCATTTTCGATACCGGCGAGCTGGATAGAGAGCTCTTTTACCTTTTCGAAGGCAGCTTTTGCCTGATCAAGAGAAACTCTGGTGCTGTAGTAAGCATAGGTAGGCGTGTTTGTCAGTTGTTTGTCATATTCAACCAGAGGAATTTCAGTTCCCATAACGCTGCGTGTCTTGATCCTCACAGAATCTTCCACAGGGACAGTATAAGAAACCTGCTGTACAAATGCGATTCCAAGCTCCATATTGGCTTTCTGGAGCGCTGCATAGGCAGTACGGAAGGTTTCATCAATCTGAGCCTGTATATCCTTGGCTTGGTCAATCAGTTCCATCATTTCACGGATCAGGATGTTTCGTTTCTTGTCCATCAGCTCAAATCCCTGACGGGAAAGAGCCAGAGAATTTTTGGCAAGTATCAGATTACCCTTGGTGGGGAAGGTATTCGGATCCATAAACAGTCACCTCCCCTTAGCGAACAGTCTCTTTATAGTACTTGTTCAGGATTTTTGTATCGATTCGGTCGAGTTCTTCTTTTGGAAGAAGTCCCAGAAGCTCCCAGCCCTTATCAAGTGTTTCGGTGATACTTCTGTTTTCTGTTTCGCTCTGTCCGACAAATTCTGCTTCAAATGCTTTACCGAAGACAAGGTAACGTTTGTCAATCGGGGAAAGTTCATCTTCACCGATAACGGAAGCCAGAGCTCTTGCATCGCCTACTTTTGCATAGCAGGAGAAGAGCTGGTTTGCAACGTCCTGATGATCTTCTCTGGTGAAGCCTTCTCCAATACCATCCTTCATCAGACGGGACAGAGATGGAAGTACGTTGATCGGCGGATAGATTGCCTGGCCATGCAGCTGGCGGTCCAGAACGATCTGACCTTCGGTGATATATCCGGTAAGGTCAGGAATCGGATGCGTAATATCATCGTTCGGCATGGTCAGGATCGGAATCTGTGTGACAGAACCGGTGCCGCCCTGTACGATACCGGCACGCTCATAAAGAGTAGCCAGTTCACTGTACAGATATCCAGGATAACCTTTACGGGAAGGAATCTCGCCCTTGGAGGAGGAAACCTCTCGCATAGCCTCGCAGAAGGAGGTGATATCTGTCAGAATGACCAGGATATGCATGCCTTTTTCAAATGCCAGATACTCTGCAGCGGTAAGTGCGATCTTTGGTGTCAGCAGTCGTTCAACGACCGGGTCGTTTGCCAGGTTCAGGAACATGACAACGTGATCAGAAGCACCGCTTTCTTCGAAAGTACGGCGGAAAAATTCTGCAACATCGTATTTAACACCCATAGCTGCAAAAACGATTGCAAAGTTTTCATCGGAATCACCGCCCAGAGAAGCCTGCTGTACGATCTGTGCAGCCAGCTTGTCATGTGGAAGACCATTTCCGGAAAAGATTGGAAGTTTCTGACCACGGATTAGAGTAGTCAGACCATCAATTGCAGAAATACCGGTATTGATATAGTTTCGTGGATATTCTCGCGTGACCGGATTCAGCGGAAGACCGTTGATATTAAGGTTAACCTCCGGAGTTATCGCACCGAGTCCGTCGATCGGCTGACCAATACCGTTGAAGGTACGGCCGAGGATTTCCGGTGAAAGACCGATCTCCATCGGATGTCCGGTGAGTCGGGTATGTGTGTTGCCAAGGGACATATTGTCAGTTCCTTCAAATACCTGGATAACTGCTTTGTCCTCATAAATCTCAATGATACGGCCGATCTTCTGTGTTCCGTCATCCATATGGAATTCGACGATCTCCTCAAAAGAGGCATTCTTTACACCTTCCAGAACTACCAGAGGGCCGTTTATTTCACTTAAACCTAAATATTCAATTGCCATAAAAACGTTCCTCCTGTCAGCCGTTCTTCTCTAATACTTTGTCATAAAATGCGTCGATGTCTTTTCGGTACTGTTCAAATTTGTCTAGCTGATTGTTTGGAACATCATATTTAATAGAAATGATGCGTTCAAAGATGTTGTCCTCTTTCAGTACAGAAACCGGCATGCCTCGGTTGATGAGTGCTTTGGATTTTTCGTACAGATAAAGGATGATCTCCATCATCTCAAACTGTTTTTCCATTGGAACGCAGGTATCTTCCTGATGGAAGGCATTCTGCTGAAGGAAGCCAAGTCGGATGACTCTGGCAATCTCAAGAGTTAGCTTCTGATCATCCGGGAGTACATCACTGCCGATCAGTTTAACGATCTCCATCAGAGAGCTTTCCTGATTCAGGATCGCCATCAGCTGATTTCGGTCAGCCACGAATTTTGGAGATACATGATCGCGGTACCATGGGGTCAGATCTTCGAGGTATTCACTGTAGCTTGTGAGCCAGTGGATCGCCGGGAAGTGTCTTGCATAAGCAAGAGCCTTATCAAGTCCCCAGAAGCATCGTACAAATCGTTTGGTATTCTGAGTGACTGGTTCAGAGAAGTCACCGCCCTGTGGGGAAACTGCACCGATGATGGAGACAGAACCTTCTGTACCATTGAGATTTTGCATCATTCCGGCACGCTCATAAAAAGCGGAAAGCTTGGAAGCCAGGTAAGCAGGGAAACCTTCCTCTGCCGGCATTTCCTCAAGTCGTCCGGAAAGCTCTCGAAGAGCCTCAGCCCAACGGGAGGTGGAGTCTGCCATGATCGCTACATCGTAACCCATGTCACGATAATATTCAGCCAGAGTAACACCTGTGTAGATAGATGCTTCACGGGCAGCAACCGGCATGTTGGATGTGTTGGCGATCAGAGTAGTACGGTCCATCATCAGGTTTCCGGATTTCGGGTCGATCAGCTTGCTGAAGTCCTCCAGAACCTGTGTCATCTCATTTCCACGCTCGCCGCAGCCGATATAGATGATGATATCTGCATCGGACCATTTGGCAATCTGGTGCTGTGTCATGGTCTTTCCGGTTCCAAAACCACCCGGAACGGCAGCCGTACCGCCTTTGGCAATCGGGAACAGAGTGTCAAGGATACGCTGTCCTGTGACAAGCGGAACGCTTGCAGGGTAGCGCAAATGCGTCGGACGAGGAATACGGATCGGCCATTTCTGAGCCAGTGCAAGCTCTTTAGTGGTTCCGTCATTCAGCTGTATTGTGACAATTGGTTCCAGAATGGTGTAATCACCGTCCGGAGCTGCCTTGATAACAGTTCCCTCTGTGATACTCGGAGGAACCATGGATTTATGGAGGATAGAAGCAGTTTCCTGTGTCTCGGCGATGATCGTGCCAGGACCTACTACGTCTCCTTCTTTAACTGTGATATGTGAGTGCCATTTTTTCTGGGTGTCCAGTGAATCTACGCTGACACCACGGGAAATATATTTTCCGGAGGATTTGGCAATCTCCTCCAGAGGACGCTGAATACCGTCAAAAATATTGTGGATGATACCAGGTCCTAAAAGTACAGAGATGGCATCGCCGGTACCGGTAACGGTTTCGCCCGGGCGAAGTCCTGTGGTCTCCTCAAATACCTGAACAGTTGTCATACCCTTTTTAAGGCCGATGACCTCGCCAACCAGGTTTTCCTTACCTACATAGACCATCTCGGAGATTTTGAATCCGGAATCGCCTTTTAAGTAAACGACAGGGCCATTGATGCCATAGATGATACCAGTTTTACTCATTCTTCAGCCCTCCGTCAAATTTGAATTCTCTGCACATTGAAGCAAGATTTGCAGAGAAAGAATTATCGATAAGTATGTTTTTATGTGGAATCTCTGCGCGGATACCGCCGATAAAATCTTCTTTTGAGACCTGGAGCGGGGTACCTGTTTTCTGCGCAAGATCATTTGCTTTGGATTTGTCGGAAGAAGAGAGATAGATCTGGATCTCATCGTCTCCGGCAAATTTTACAGCTTCGTTGATCCTGCGGCAGAGATATTCATCGTATTCTGCAGTAGTGATAAACTGCTGAACCTTGGTCTTAACTTCTGCAAAAAGAGTTTCTTTCAGTTCTTCCTGTTTTCTGGACAAGTCTCTTCTGAGAGTGATCTGTTCGGCAGAAAGAGCCTTGTTGACTTCACGACGGACATGGCCGGTCTCTGCTTTTATCTCAGCTTCAGCATTCTGGCGGCTTGTCTGTTTGTGATCTTCCAGTGTACGGGCAAGATGTTCTTTGTGTTCCTGGATAGCCTGCGCGGCATCTTCGCGGGCTTCATCGAGAGAAACCTCGTAAAAATGCTGCAGTTTTTCGTCTATTGTCATGATATTGTTACCTCCTGCCTACAATTTCAGTCCGATCGCTTCATTGACATATGAAGTGATAAAATCCGGTTTACGGCCGGTGCCGTGTCTGTCAGGAATTTCAATGATCAGAGGTGTTTTGTGATGCAGACGGACATCGTCGATGATCTCAGGAAATTCTCTTCCGAATTTTTCGGTGAGAAGAATGATCCCTACTTCTTTATCTGCAATTGTATGTTCCAGAGCTTCTTTAAGCTCAGCGCGTTCATGGACGACAACACCTTCCACACCTGCCAGACGCATGCCTGTGTAGGTATCAATGTTATCACTGATCAAATACATTTTCATAGAGACGCTCCTTAAAGCTTACCAAGGATCATAAAGGAAATGATCAGTCCGTAGAGTGCGATACCTTCGGCCATAGCTACGAAGATGATGGATTTACCAAAGAGAGATCCGTCTTCGCTCAGAGCACCGAGAGCTGCACTTGCGGAGCTTGCAACGGCGATACCGGAACCAAGACCGGAAATACCTGTAACAAGAGCTGCACCAAGATATCCGAGACCAGTAGCAAGACCATCAGCTGAAGAGCCGGCAGCCTGTACGCTTGCAGTTCCTGCAAAGCTGACTACAGTGGCTACAAGAAGTACACCGAAGAACATAAAGCAGTTGGCGATGAGAGATTTTTTATAACGTTTTTTATTTTTTTCTCCAAGGAAAAAGCATCCAAAAGGTACGATAATACTGAGAATCAGTGCAATAGCTGTTGTAATCTGAATGATCATGTTCATGATGATATCCTCCTGATATATGTGATTTTATTGAATGGGACAAATGTCCCTGCGGTATTTAATTTTTATGCGCTGCCTTCATAAATGGTTTGAATTCGCGTCCGTTACCTGCATAGAAACGGCTGAAGATCTCGTAGTATTCCAGACGAAGAACCTGGATACCTACGATCAGACCTTCCATGGCACATACGAAGATGTTTCCAAGAACGACTACGATCCAGTTCGGGCTGCCGCCATTGGTAGCGCCGGCAAGCATCAGTACAACTTCCATCATAGCTGCGTGGCTGACTGCAAATGCGCCGATACGCAGGAAAGAAAGTGTGTTGGAAAGGTAGCTGAGCAGAACCTCAAACAGTTCGAAGAAGCTCTGAACAAAGAACATGCCTTTCTGTTCTGGTAAAATCTTGGATTTCTTTTCAACCAGGTTGGTGAGTGGCTCCTTAAGGAACATCAGAAGCAGCGGTACGCCAAACATAATGACCAGAATAGCTGCTGCCGGAAGTTTTTTGCCGGAGATAAACAGTCCGATGGTCAGTACGATGGATCCGTAAAATACGAGACCGGCTACAGCGTTGCTGTCAAACCAGGTTTTTTCGGTATCGCCTCTTCGGATGGAATTTATGATGTTGAATACCATACAGATGAGGATGATAAACATACCAAATCCAATTGCGATCACAAATACTGCATTCAGTCTTCCGACCAGCGGGACATCCATCATCTGGTTCATAGGCTTCAGCCATATGGCCTTGAGTACATCTTCAAAACCAAAGAAACTGCCGTACATAAATCCGAAAAAGACGGAAAATACACCGGCACAGCTGATGATTCCTGCAAGATCCATCTTCTTGGTCTTATAAAGGAAAAGTCCACCGAGGAAAAGTACAAGTCCCTGTCCTACGTCTCCGAACATTGCACCGAAGATGAAGGAATATGTGATAGCCACAAACCAGGTCGGGTCCATTTCGTTGTATGCCGGCAGACCATACATCTTGACATACATTTCAAAAGGCTTGAAAAGCTTAGGGTTTCGCAGCTTTGTAGGCGGTTTCTGTGTGGCAGGTGCTTTCTGGTCTTCCATAAGACAGAAGATCTTTTCATCATTCTGGATATCTTTCCGGAAAGCAAGAGCGTCCTTTTCAGTCATCCAGCCACATAAAATATAGAAAGTATTCGTGTCACCAGGAGTGCATGCGGCCAGTTTGCGGATATCAAAGCTGGAAGAGCATGCATCCAGTGCAGCTTTGGCTGAAACAATCTTTGTGCTGTTGTCCTGAAGGAATTTGCGGGATGCCTCTTTGTTGGCATCCAGAGCTTTGTGAATCTCACGATGGCGGGTGTCAAGCTTTTCAAAAGCCTCTGCGGCGGTTCCATGGTATTCATTTGGAATAAAAATACGTTCAAAGTGCATGGAAGAGTATACGGCATGAACTTTGTGTGCCTGATGCTCCGGTACAAAATAAACACCGTAGACATACATTTCATCTTCTCCGCACTTGATAAACAGAGTGTCCAGGTTATCGTAGATATATTTTTCGAATTTCTGAAGATACTGTTTTTCGATACGTCCGAAACGATAGTGAATATACTTGAAATTCAAAATCTCTGAGACATCAAAGTTGAGATTTTTGAACGGACGGATGATCTTCAGCGGGTCCAGTATTTCTGCATGCTCGGACTGAAGTCTGGACTTTTCTTCTTCCAGGCGTCGGAATCCGTCCTGAACCGCCCGGACAGTTTTGATGGCCTTTTCGATATCCATCAGTTCCGGGCTTATCTGAGAAGGATCTTCCAGCTGTTCATAGAAGCTGTCGATCGTCGAAAGAGCCTCTTTGTAAGGGTTGATCTCCAGAAACGGTGACAGATTGGCAACTTCCGTAAGCTCGGAGAGAGCATTTTCCAAATGTATCTCATATTTGGAAAGATAAGTTTCGGTCATTCTGTCAATGTCTGCCTTGGGCCCGGTGATGCTTAAAAATTTCATTTTTTCAATCATTACCATACCTCCCGGGATAGTTAATTGTTACGAATATACTGCATTGCCTCGTCTGGGGCCACGCCATAACGGATACATTCAATAGCGATGGTCAGACGATTTACTTCGTGCTCTTTGTGGTACATGTAGGAATAAAGCATTGCCACGGAATAGGGATCCTTGCGGGATGCCTTTTCCAGAGTGGTACGGAGCATATAATTATAGAATTCTTCGAGATTGTGGGCAGAAAGATGATCATACTTTTTGCCGTAGTACGTCTTGCGAAAGATCTGCTGGGCTTCTTCGCGAGTGGAAGCCTCTACGAGTGCAGTGATTTCTTCTTTTTTCAGCTTGTAATTCATTGGAATCAGCAGCGCATAAATATCTGCAGGTGCCATACTGAAATAACGTTTTGATCGAGATATAAACTGCAGGTTCAGCATATCAAATTTTTCACCGTAGGCAGTGGTGATCTGTTCAAGATCCTTGCCGGAGAAAAGCTTCTTACGTACGTTCCAGATCATAGAAAAATAATAAAGATCCAGAGCCATTCCATAGTCAAAGAGAAGAGCAGTGTCATGATTCTGGATTCTGGACAAAGGTACGTAAAACTCATTTCCTTTCAGAGTATTGATAAACTCATCCATAGTCGTGCATGCTGTCAGTCTGTCCAGATCGAGCTTGGAATGTCTGCGGAAAAAATCACAGTAAGGTGAAACATCCACGGCATCTGTGCTTTTGTGATCGAACAGATTGGTCATGATCTCCTTCAGTACACGAATCTCATAGCGCCTGGAATAAAGATCCAAAAATTTGCGCTGTTCCGGATTTGCGAACTGATATATTTTGGAAAAATCTTTAAAGATCGAAGCCTTGAGCAGTTTTTCTATTTGACCGCGGTGAAGAGAATTTTCATCAAGATCCGCCCATGCTTTGGCATATTCCGGAGTACGTTTCAACCAGGCCGCTGCATGTGAGACGCTGGTGAACTGAAGCATTTCCTGAATTTCTGATTCGGATATCAGTTTACTCTGCATGGCACGGATCTTTGTTGATATTCCGCTGTAGGAAAGGAGTCTTCCCATATCGGATCACCCCTTTCAGTATCTGAGAAGCTGTTGGAATAAGTCTTCCGCCAGCTGCTGGTGATTCTGCCTGTAATACGTATCCAGATCTTCAAGCTGCTGTTCGGTCCTGTGACGGAGAGACGTTAGTTCCTGATCCTTCTGAGCTTCCAGATTATCCTTCAGCTCCTGTATTTTACGGTTGGTTTCCTGTTCCAGTTCTGCGTCAAAGTTCCTGCACTGCTGTTCCATTTCTGCCGAAAGGGCGGCTTTGGATCTGCCTGCATCTTCCATGATGCGCTGCGCTGTGATTTCAATCTCAGATAACTTATTAAGTATCTGTTCCATATTCACCCTCCTTTTCTATGATTTTTTTGGAACTTTATCATATAATACACCTTCCGTTAAATAATTGCTATACGAAATTGCACAATGAAAGGTTAAAATCTTTTGAAAAAAACAAATAATTTAACAAAAACAGTCATTTTAATTTTGAATCTGTTTTTTTCGGAAAATCATATACCAGAAAAGGAAAAATAACAGTGCCGAACCAGAGACGGCCAGACCAATATAAAAAGTATGTGGAACATATCGCAGTTCAATTTTACAGATCTCTGTATCTGCGGGAAGTTTTCAAATAAAAGAAAAAGACGATATTATTTACGGTACGGGCAAAGACAGAATACAGGCGTTCTGGCTTGATGTTGACGGATGAATCATGTATGATAGAAGGCAGAGTTGCTGAAAATGCAATACAGATAGAAAACAGGAGAATTATTTTATGAGATTAAGAAATATACCTGGCGCAAAAGCTGCCATTACAGGAAGTAGTTATGTTGTACAGAATCCTGAAGAGTGGAAAGGTAAATGGAAGCAGTGTTTTACAAAAGAACAACCGCTTCATATAGAGGTTGGAATGGGAAAAGGCCGTTTTTTGATGGACATGGCGAGCCTTCACCCGGAGATCAATTATGTAGGTGTTGAGATGTATGACAGTGTTCTGCTTCGTGCACTGCAGAAGAGAGAAAGAATGGAAGCAGACGGAGAAAAACTGGATAATCTGAAGTTTATGTGTATTGATGCAAGGATTCTTCCGGATATTTTTGAAAAAGGAGAGGTACAACGTATTTATCTGAATTTTTCTGATCCGTGGCCAAAGGCACGTCATGCAAAAAGAAGACTGACTTCCAGAGAATTTCTGGCTCGTTACAGTCAGATTCTGACAACTGGTGAAACGGTAGAATTTAAAACGGACAATAAAGATCTGTTTGAATTTTCCCTCGAGGAAGTGACAGAAGCGGAAGGATGGACTCTTCTGGCACATACCTTTGATCTGCATCACCAGGAGGATATGATGGTGGGAAATGTCATGACAGAATATGAAGAAAAGTTTTCTTCTATGGGAAATCCCATCTGCAAGCTGATTGCACGATGTGAAGAATAATTGCATATTAATATAGAAAGAATGATCCGGACAGGAAATGAATGTACTGTCCGGATGGAAGTTACAGGAGTGGTAACTGCATGGGCTGCAAGAAAGGAAAATGCCACCGACAGGCATTGCTCGCACAGTTCTGTTATGAGCATCAGAAACTTGAATGCTGCATGCGAAAAATTCGTAAAAATGCGGAAGAACTATGTAAAATACTGGATTCCATGCCACCGAAAAAAGAAAAGGAAAAGGAGAATAAAAAATAATTAAAAAAATTATAAATTTTTTCTTGACTTTTAGTCTAGGGTTTCATATAATAGTTTTTGCGTTGAGAAAATAGCCAATGCAAAATTTTATAAAGTATGCGCTTTTAGCTCAGTTGGTAGAGCACCTGACTCTTAATCAGGGTGTCCAGGGTTCGAACCCCTGAAGGCGCACTAAGAACACTGTTTTTGTAGACACAGGAGCTACGGGGACGGTGTTTTTTTGTTCATGAAAATAATAAAACAAAGTATTTGTAAAGGCAGGCAATATATGAGGACTCTACTGGTTGGAAATACGGGGTATATTACAAATAAATTTGTTGAGGAAGCATTTCCGGAAAGCCTGGTAATGGTAATGGGAGATACTAATATCAGGAAAAATCGTAAGAAAAATCTGTTTGTGCGTCCGTTTGTGAAAAATGAAAAAGAACTGGAAGATATTTTCAGCACATATGATTTTGAACAGATCATTTATTTCTCCAATTATCTGACATTCCATGGAGAAACACGTGGAGAAGCTGAGATGCTTCGTAAAATACTGCAGTTGTGCAGAGGAAAAAGGAATATGCGTATTGTATATCTGACAGGTCCTGAACGCTTGTATGATGTTACGACCGGAAAAACACTGTTGGTTTCCGAAATGGAAAATTTGAGCAGAGAATACGCAAAACTCTATAAGACCACTGTAAAAATAATCAGGTCTCCTTATTTATATTCAGAACAGTACGAGAAAGATTTCCTGAATACGGTTTTCCGTGAAATTTCTGCAGAGCAGAAAATAACCTTTCAGGAAGATGAGTCACAGAGAATGTTTTTCCTGTCAATGCAGGATCTGGCAGAACTTATGTATAAAATTTTTGATAACTGGGATGAGGATGAAGAAATTCTCAATATAGCGGATGGGTTTGATCATTGCTTTAAGGATCTGGGAGATAAACTGACAGAATTGTGTCCTCATCTTAAGGTTTCATATGCACGATACAGCATAATGGAAAATATGTTAAAGGATGACAAAATAATCCGCTATAAATACGGCTGGTTTCCTAAAATCTCAATATTGGAAGAGCTTCCGGAACTTTATGAACATTATCAGGAAAGAAATAATATAAAGGAAGGCCGTCTGGACAGTTTAAAACATATTATATCAAAACACAAAGCAGCTGTGAGAGTTGCTGAGTTTGCGGCATTTTTTATTTTGTTTGAATTGCTGAATGGAATAGCCGGAAATCAGGCACAGTTTAAAATGATCGATCTTCGTTTGATTTTTGTCGTGTTGTTTGGCAGTACGTATGGGATCAATTATGGAATTGCAGCGGCAGCGGCAGAAAGCTTATCACTTATACGTGCGTTTGAAGCAGAAGGAAGCAGCTGGTATGTACTGTTCTATGAACCTTCAAACTGGATTCCATTTATCTTTTATTTTGCGGTTGGAGCGATCTGCGGTTATATCCGGATGAAAAATAAGGATAATGTACAATTTATTAAAGAAGAAAATAATTTGCTTCAGGAGAAATTTCTTTTTACCCGTGAAATGTATCAGGAAACCATAGAGGATAAAAACCTGTATAAAAAACAAATACTTGGAAGTAAAGACAGCTTTGGAAAGATTTTTGATATCACAAGAAAACTGGATGTGATCCAGCCGCAGGAACTATATATTGAAACGATCCGTGTTCTGGAAGATGTTTTGGAAAATAAAACCTTTGGACTTTACACATTGAATCGGGAAAATGGTTATGGACGTCTGGAGACAGCATCCGCACAGGTGCAGGGAAATTATCCGAATTCGATAAAACTGAGTGAGTATTCAGCTGCAATGGAAGAACTGGAAAATGGAAATGTGTGGGCAAACCGGGAATTCCTGGAAAAATATCCTATGTATATGGCGGGAGTCCGGAAAAACGGAGAGCTCGTAATGCTGATCTGTATTCAGCAGGTCAGTCGCGAGCAGATGTCATTGTATTTCCTGAATCTTTTCAAGATTCTTTCCGGCCTGGTGGAAACGTCTCTTCTGCGTGCATTGGAATATCAGAAAGCAGTGGAATATCGACAGTATGTGAAAGGAACGCATATATTAAAAACAGAATATTTTGAAGAGCGGTTGAAAGTACAGCATGATATGCGGGAACAGAAGCTGGCATCTTACGTATTGCTGAAAGTTGAATATTCGGAAATGTCACTGAAGGAAGCAGATGAGATTCTGCGCTCCAAGGTGAGAGAAAATGATGTCTGGGGAATCTCGGAAAGCAAGGAATTATATCTGATGCTGGTTCAGACGGATAAAGAAGCTCTTCCGATCATCCTTGCAAGGCTGAAGCAGGCCGGGCTTGTGTGCAGACAGATAGACGAAGAGCTTACAGGCAATAACAGAACAGGAGAAAACAAATGATCCGGACAGTAAGTGGAATCGTGCTGCTCATCCTGCATCTGACGGTTTGTATTCTTATATGGGCAGGAATCAGAAGTGGTATGCTTAAAGTAAAAAAATACCTGATAATACCTGTGATTTTTGTACCTGTATGGGGAGCTTTAAGCATGTTGATCCTCCATCTTCAGGTTTTTAGCAAAGCTGAAAACAGCAGAAAAATAGGTATAGAAAAGCTTCAGGTCAATGAAGAGATATACAAAAATAACTTCAGGTTAAGGGAAGAAAATGATCATGATATTGTTCCCCTGGAGGAAGCACTTCTGATCAATGATCCGGAAAAACGCAGAAAGCTGATCATGGATATTCTGAATGATGATCCTTCAAAATATATCGAACTTCTGGAGAAGGCCCGGATGAATGAGGATGTGGAGGTTGTTCATTATGCGATCACTGCCATGGTAGAACTGTCTAAGGATTATGACAGCAAACTGCAGACTTTTGAACGCACATATGCAGCTGCACCGGAGGATCCGGTTGTACTGGATGAGTATTGTGATTTTATGGAAGAATATCTGCAGCAGGGATTGCTTGAAAAACAGGTGGAACATATGCAGAGAAATCAGTACACACAGCTTCTTCAGAAGAAGATCAAAACAGATATGAATTTCCACAGCTGTTTGTGTCTGGCAGACAATTTAATGAAGCTTAAAGATTACTCAGGAGCTCAGCAGATTCTGGATGTTATAGATAAAAAATGGCACAGAAGAGAAGAATACTGGGTGAGAAAAATCCAGTTATTTGCAGAGCAGAAAAATGGCAGGGCAATTCAGGCAGCTCTGAAACAGATGAAAGAGGAGCATATTTATTTGTCTTCAAAGAGTAAGGAGGTTCTGGCTTTTTGGTTAGATTCATAAAGAAGATCAGGAATTTTCAGTTTAAGGGGATCTTGATGATCCTGGGCTGTTTTATACTGATCGCAGCTGTGCTTTTTGCAGAAAGATCTGGGGTTCAATACCAGGAAAAAAAGAGACAGATTTCTTATATAGATAAGGATAAAATCATAACAGAAAAAGAGGCGGCAGATTCATTAAAAAAGACATGTCTGGTTTTGCGTGACAGCAGCCAGGAAGAGAGTGAACAAGCCTGGATAGAGTTTCAGCGTATTTTTATGGATATGCGTGTTGGAACGGATGTGATTGATGTACAAAAGGATACAATTCCCGATCTGGACGCCTATGAGATAGTTGTGCTTCTGCTCAGTGATCTTGATCCATTAAAAGAGAAGGTTCTGGATATCTGTGAATGGGTAGAAGATGGTGGAAGTGCAATGTTTGCACTGACACTGCAGAAGAATACATATGTGTCTCTGATAGAGCAAAAGCTTGGAATTATCTCATCCGGTTATGAGAATACAGAGGTGGATAGCATCTATTTTGATAAGGATTTTTTGATCGGTGGCGGACAGGCTTATACGATCATGGATCCATATGACTCCGCATGGGAAGTGGAACTTGCGGAAACCGCAAGGGTTTATGCCAGAGTTGGAGATCAGAGTGGAACACCAGTAATCTGGGAAGAGGATTATGGCAAAGGCAGATTTGTAGTTGATAATTTTGGATTATATGAAAAAGCGGTCAGAGGCTTTTATGCTGCTTCTTATAGTCTGCTTACGGATGCGGGAGTTTATCCTGTGATCAATGGCTCTGTGTTTTATTTGGATGATTTTCCTTCCCCAGTACCGGGAGGAGATGGTACCTATGTCAGACGTGACTATAATACTAATATTGCAGATTTTTATTCCAATATCTGGTGGCCGGATATGATGTCACTTGCAGCAGAGCATGGCGTCAGATATACGGGTGTGATGATCGAAAACTATGAAGATGAGACAGATGGAAAAATCAAAAAGCAGACAGACACACAGAGATTTCAGTACTTTGGAAATATGATCCTGCATCAGGGTGGAGAACTGGGCTACCATGGGTATAACCACCAGCCATTAAGTCTGTCAAATGTGGATTATGGAGATGTTCTTCCATATAAGACGTGGATAAGTATGAAAGCAATACAGGATGCATTTGGTGAACTGATCCGTTTTGGAAAAGAGATGTTTCCCGGAACAGAGCTGTCGGTGTATGTACCACCTTCAAATGTACTCTCAGAAGAAGGAAGAAAAATGCTGGCTGAAAAATTCCCGGAGATCCGAACAATAGCAAGTAACTATTTCCCTGGTGAATACGCATATGTACAGGAGTTTGAGACGGCGGATGATGGAATTGTTGAACAGCCCAGAATCATATCCGGTGCGATCATTGATGATTATATGCAGATGGCAGCACTTTCAGAACTGAATATGCATTTTGTAAACAGTCACTTTATGCACCCGGATGATCTTCTGGATGAAGATCGTGGAGCTGCACTGGGATGGGAAAAACTAAGAGCAAGACTGGATGAATATATGACCTGGATGAATGAATCAGCACCGTCACTCCGAAATCTTACAGGTTCGGAGCTGGCAGGAGCTGTTCAGCGCTATGGTGCCCTGACCGTAGACAAAGAGATCACAGATCAGGAGATCAGAATTCATCTTGGAAATTTCTATGATGAAGCCTATCTGATGGTCAGAATCAACGATGGTACACCGGGACAGGTTACAGGCGGCGAACTTACAAATGTTACCGGAAATCTTTATCTTCTGCATGCGCAGGAGAGCGAAGTGGTGATTGAGCGAAATTGAGGAGAAAACAGTGAAGATCTGTCTGATTTTGGAGGGATGTTATCCCTATGTGTTTGGTGGGGTTTCCACCTGGATGCACCAGTATATCAATAAAATGAAAGAACATGAATTTGTATTGTGGGTGATTGGTGCAAAGGCAGAAAACAGAGGAAAGTTTGTTTATGAGTTTCCGGAAAATGTTACGGAAGTACATGAGGTTTTTCTGGATGATGCGCTGAGGATGAAGGATACCGGCAGGTTAAGACATTCATTTTCTGACGAAGAAACACAGTCTCTCAGAGAATTGATGCTTTGTGGGAGACCGGACTGGGAAATTTTATTCCGGCTGTATCATGATAAACATATGAATCCAATGTCATTTCTGAAGAGTGAGGAATTTCTGCAGATCCTTATAGAATGCTGCGAAGAACACTACCCATATATTGCATTTGCAGATGCTTTTCATACCATGCGTTCAATGCTGCTCCCGGTGCTGTATCTGATGGGGACAGAGGTGCCGAAGGCAGATGTATACCATGCAATCTGCACCGGTTATGGAGGTCTTCTTGCCTGTCTGGGAGGTTATGTGAACAAAAAAGACGTGCTTCTTACAGAGCATGGGATTTATACACGTGAAAGAGAAGAAGAGATCATCCGTGCCAAATGGGTGGTGCCATCTTTTAAGAAACAGTGGATTTCTTTTTTCTATATGCTGTCAGATATGATATATCAGAGAGCATTTCGCGTGACCAGTCTTTTTACCAACGCTATGCATACGCAGGTAAGCATGGGTTGTGATAAAGATAAATGCAGAGTGATATCTAACGGAATAGACTATGACCGACTGTCAGGGATTCCGCTGAAAGAGCCAGATGGCTGGATTGATATTGGCGCGGTAGTAAGACTGGCACCGATCAAAGATATCAAAACGATGATATATGCATTTTTTGAGTTGTCAGCGCGGTTACAGAATGTGCGCCTGCATATCATGGGAGGCGTGGATGATGAAGAATATGCAGAGGAATGCTATGCGCTGGTTGACCAGCTGAAAATAAAAAATATAATTTTTACAGGGCGTGTAGATATTGTCAAATATATGGAAAAGCTGGATTTTACAATACTTACAAGCATTTCAGAAGGACAGCCACTATCGGTTCTGGAATCTTTTGCCGCAAGACGTCCGTGTGTGACAACGGATGTCGGATGCTGCAGAGAACTTCTTGAAGGAAGCGAGGGGGACTCTTTTGGGCGGGCCGGATATTATGTGGCACCTATGTATCGTGAGGGTCTGGCGGATGCAATGGAAAAGCTGTGTGTGTCGGAGCCAAGACGAAGAAGAATGGGAGAAAATGCTCAGAACAGAGTGAAAACCTATTACAAACATGAAGATATGATGGAGAATTATCGTAAAGTATACAGGGAGATTGAAGAGAAAAATGGCTGGAATAGGATTTGAGCTGAAAAAACTTTTCAACAGGCGTGGACTGTTTGCGACATTTCGGGCTTACGGATATGCTGGAGTTGTATGTACCGGACCAATGCTCCTGGGAGTTGTGCTTCTTCTTGGGGTTATGTTTTTGTGTGATATCACAGGCGGTTCAAGACACAGCAGAGAACTGCTGGTATGTATGATCACATATACTCTGCTGGCATCCCTGACCGTCACAAGTTTTCTTTCTATGGTGGTCACCAGATTTATTGCAGATCAGCTGTATGAAGAAAATTATGAGGCAGTACTGCCTTCGTTCTGGGGATCTTCAGGGCTCATGCTGATTGTGGGAGGCATTCTTTATGGAGTTTTTCTCATATTTTCAGGAGCCGGACTACTGGATGGATTTCTCTGCTTTGGATTTTTTGGAGAGCTGATCATTACCTGGAATGCGATGAGCTATCTTACTGCGATCAAAGATTACAGAGGAATTCTTCTGGCTTTTATCGCAGCGATCCTGGTGACATTTCTGACAGGGTGGATTCTCCTTATGACAGGGATTCCACATGTTGAGGCGTTACTGATTGCTGTTTCTGTCGGTTATGGTGTAATGATGGTGTGGGATGTGACGCTTCTGTATCAGTATTTTCCGTCAGGAAATGTAAGCGCCTTTTTCTTTCTGAGATGGGTGGATCAGTTTTTACCACTGGCATTTACGGGTCTTTTTATCAATATCGGATTGTTTGCGCATCTGGTGATCATGTGGATGGGACCACTGCAGGTAAAAGTACAGGGGCTTTTTGTCGGGGCGCCGTACCATGACGTTCCGGCGTTGATCGCTTTTCTTACTATATTAGTTACAACTGTAAATTTTGTGGTTTCAGTAGAGGTGAATTTCTATCCGAAATATCGAAATTATTACAGTCTGTTTAACGACAAGGGTGCAATAGGAGATATTAAACAGGCCGGAAAAGAGATGCGAAAAATCTTAAATATGGAACTAAAATATACGGCACTGAAACAGCTGCTGACTACGGCGCTGGTGATTTCGGTGGGAGGTATCCTTCTGGAGTATCTGCCGCTTGGTTTCAACGATCTGATGGAAGGATATTTCCGGACACTTTGTGTGGGATATGGCCTTTATGCGGTAGCAAATACAATGCTGCTTCTCCTGTTATATTTTACGGATTACAAAGGCGCATTGTGGTCTTCCGGGATTTTTGCGGCAGGAACTTCTGTATTTACGATAATATCCCTGTTTTTCCCACAGGTATATTATGGATTTGGTTTTCTGGCTGGATGTGTGGCGTTTTTTCTGTTCTCAGTTCTGAGACTGGATTACTATACAAAAAGGCTTCCGTATTACATCCTGAGTGTACAGCCGGTGGTTCAGGAGGAAAAAACAGGTATATTCACAGAACTTGGATATTTTCTTGATAAAAAACTAGAAGGGAGACAGGAGCTTGAGAAAATATAAAAAAGCAGCAGGATTGCTGGCAGTGTCCCTGGTCATTTCGATGTGCAGCGGATGTGTTATGGACAGAGAAAAAAGCAACGAAAGTCAGGCAGGTGAAACAGCGAATCTGACAGATGAAGATGCAGAAATAAAAAAAGCTGCGAAACAGGACATCAATGAAGTACATCTGAGAGATAAAGATACTTTATACGAAAATGATGATGAGACCAGTGTGGTGACAATGTATCTGACTGTTTCGAGAGGAAATGTATCGGAGAATACAGATCATTCCTGGAAGGAAATCAACAATTATTCGGTATATGACTATGATACTATGGGAGTGGAACGTTATCAGGCTGCGGCTCTTCTGCAGGTCGGGGATGAAGATGGTCCACAGCAGGGAGCGGTCGGTTATGGAGAAACTGCGCCAAATGCCACAGTGCAGGTCCGGGGACAGACATCCAGCGAATATGCACAGAAGAATTACAAAATCGAGCTGAAAAAAAACAAGGGAACCTGGCGTGGACAGAGAACGATCAATCTGAATAAACATATGGGCGAAGGAATGCGTTTCCGAAATAAACTGGCTTATGATCTGATGAAGAAAATTCCGCAGATGCTTTCGCTCCGAACACAGTTTGTACATTTGTATGTGAAGGACAATACAGATGGAACGAGTGACAGCTTTGCAGATTATGGATTATATACGCAGGTAGAGCAGCTAAATAAAACAGGAATGAAGGCTCATGGCCTGGACTCGAATGGACAGCTGTACAAAATTAATTCTTTTGAATTCTATCGCTATGAGGACGTGATCAAAAAAGAAGATGATGCGGATTACGACCAGAAAAAGTTTGAAGAATATCTGGAAATAAAAGGAAATTCTGATCACAGTAAACTGATAGAGATGCTGGATACAGTCAATGATTACTCGATACCGATTGATGAGATTCTGAACCAGTACTTTGATACGGAAAATATTACCTATTGGATGGCATATCAGATCCTGACCGGAAATGTGGATACACAAAATAGAAATTCTTATATTTACAGTCCGCTTAATTCCGATACATGGTATTTTATCAGTTGGGATAATGATGGTTCTTTTATGAGAACAGAATATAAAATACGGCAATTTTCAGATCAGGGCGGCTGGGAATCCGGAATCAGTAATTACTGGGGAAATGTCTTATTTCAGAGATGCCTGAAATCACAGACATTCCGAGATAAATTAAATGATGCGATCCTGGATCTGAAGGAAAATTATCTTACAGAGGACAGGCTCACCACGATGATTGAGAGTTACAAGAGCGTTGTAAAACCCTATGCGTATTCCATGCCGGATCAGATGAATGAGCCTCTGACGGAGGAACAGTATGAGCAGGTGGCAGCTGCAATTCCCGGAGAGGTGGAGACAAATTATCAGCTGTATCTGGAAAGCCTGGAAAAGCCGATGCCATTTTATATTGGAGTACCGGTTATAGAAGATAATAAACTGAAGCTGATCTGGGATGTTTCCTATGATTTGGATGCAGAGGATATTACATATACCGTTGAAGTTGCAAGAGATTATCTGTTTCAGGATGTTATTTACAGCTCAGAGAATCAGCTGCTTCCAGAAATGGAGATGGATGTACCAGAAGCCGGACAGTACTTTGTCAGGGTGCGTGCAGGCAATAAATCCGGATACACACAGGATGCCTTTGATTATTACGTAACAGATTCCGGCAAGAATTATGGAATGAAATGCTTTTATGTCACAGAAGACGATCAGATTGAGGAAGATATTTATGATGAAAAGTAAGAAAGAGTTATTTCGAAATGAGTGGAAATATCTGATCAGTGTGGGAGAAAAAGAACTTCTTCGTCTGCGTATGTCACCGTTTCTTCATCTGGATCCTCATGCAGATGAAGGGGGATATATGATCCGAAGTCTTTACTTTGATGATTACTGGAACAGTGCGTATGAGGAAAAAGAAGCTGGAATTCTGATGCGAAAAAAATACCGTATCCGAATCTATAATTACAGTGACAGATCCATAAAACTGGAGAGAAAGAAAAAGCATGGAAGCTATATCTTTAAAGAAAGCGCACCTCTGACTCGTGAAGAAGTAGAGAAGATTCTGGCTGGGGATTATGAATTTCTTCTGAAAAGCCAGTATCCTCTGTGCAGAGAGTTTTATGTAGAGTGTGTGAGCAATATGATGCGTCCGCGTACGATCGTGGATTATGACAGAGAACCCTGGATCATGGATGAGGGGACTGTCAGAGTTACATTTGACAGAGATGTGAGAGCAGCAATTGGAAGTTTTGATATTTTTGATCCGACTTTGCCGACGCTTCCGGTGCTGGAACCCGGAAAACTTGTTATGGAAGTGAAATTTACAGAGATGCTCCCTCAGATCGTCAGAGATATTCTGCCGCCTCATGCAGCTGAATTTACGGCAGTTTCAAAATATGTACTCTGTTATGAGAAAACAAGATATATGAATGGGTTTGAATACTGGTATGAAATACAGGAAAGGGAGATATTATGAGTGTAAAAGACATGATAAAAAAGTCCGTGCTGGAATCAGGTGTATTTGATCAATATAATATTTCGAGTATTCTGGTCGCTCTGGTTGCAGCACTGGCGTTGGGAATTCTTATTTTTCTGGTATACAGAAGATTTTATACAGGCGTTATTTATTCAAGAACTTTTGCAGTGACTCTGGTAGGAATGACAGTTCTGACCTGTATGGTAACGCTGGCGATCAGTACCAATGTTGTAATTTCACTTGGTATGGTTGGTGCACTTTCCATTGTCCGTTTTCGTACAGCAGTAAAAGATCCTATGGATCTTTTGTATCTGTTTTGGGCGATCACCACGGGAATCACGTCAGGAGCCGGAATGTATGTGCTGGCGCTTATTGCGGCAGCAATTATGATCCTTATGATAATACTGTTTTACAGCAGACAGCAGAGAGGGAAAATTTATATTGCAGTTATCCATTACAGTGGAGATGAAGCAGGAGATGAGGTTATCCGATGCTTTGGAAAACGAAAATATTTTATAAAGTCTAAAACTATGCGTAAAGAAAAAACGGAAATGGCAGTAGAGATCTTCTGTAAACAGGCGGATATGGACTTTATGGAAAAAATCCGTGCGATCGAGCATGTAGATGATGTGACATTGATCCAGTATAATGGGGAATATCATGGCTAAAAAAAGAGTGATACGTTGTCTGATCATAATTCTGACAATCGTATTGGCAGCAGGAGTGGAAATGTTCTGGCTAAGCAGAAGAAAAACAATAAAACAATATAAAGAAAGTCAGGCGGCTTTTGGAAATCCGCTTATGGGATATGTCCCAAGTGCATGGTATAACGAGGTTTCGGAAGATATTTCACTTTTGTATATGGATATCACATGGGCGGAGCTGGAACCGGAAGAAGGTGTTTACAACTGGGCGTCAATTGACGAAGAAAATCAGATTTCGAGATGGCGAAAAGAGGGAAAGCATCTGGTACTCAGATTTGTCTGTGATATTCCGAGTGATGAAGAACATATGGATATCCCGGAATGGCTGTATGAGAAGAGTGGAGAGGCCGGCAGATGGTATGACGGAGAGGATGGCAAAGGTTTTGCACCGGATTATAATAATCCGACGATCATTTCCTGTCATAGAAAGGCAGTCAGGGCGATCGGAGAGCATTTTGGACAGGATGGTCTGATCAGCTATGTTGAGCTTGGAAGCCTTGGCCACTGGGGAGAGTGGCACGTGAATTACAGTGAGGGAATCCAGAGAATTCCAAGGGAAGCTGTAAGAGATAAATACATTCTTCCATGGACAGAAGCATTTCCTGATGCAATGATTCTTATGCGCAGACCTTTTGCATCAGCAGAAAAATATGGATTTGGACTGTACAACGACATGACCGGACAGCCGGAGGCCACACAGAGCTGGTTGGGCTGGATCAATAATGGTGGTGAATATGATCAGACAGGTGAAAAGAATGTAATTGTTCCAATGAATGATTTCTGGAAAACAGCACCTTCCGGAGGAGAATTCACGAGTTCTCTTTCAATGGAAGAAATGCTGGATACAAATCTGTCCGGGACTGTAGAAATGATCCGGGAAGCACATACTACTTTTCTGGGACCAAAGATTCCGGATGAAAACTATGTGGATGGATATAAAGAAGTTTTGAAAAATATGGGATATCGGCTGTGGATTTCAATGGCAGAACTGAAGAATACCGCTAAAGGCAGCAGATTGAAGCTGACATGGGAAAACTCAGGAGTGGCGCCGATGTACAAGGAATGGCCGGTGTACGTGTATATTGAAGATGAGTCCGGCAAACTTGTCGAAAAGAGCAGGATCTCAATAAAAATATCTTCGCTGCTTCCGGGAGAAAAAGCGACTACATTGACTGCACTGGAAACGGAAAGACTGAATAGTCTTCTGGAAAAGGGATATCGGCTCTCGGTTGGGATTGAAGATCCTATGACGGAACTTCCTTGTGTTCGCTTTGCAATGGAAGCTTTGTACCAGGAAGGGAAAAACTATTTATGGTAATAAGTAAATAAAAAGAATCCATAAAAATCCGTAAAAAGAAGGAGGGCCGGGCAGCTGTGCCCGGCGAGTATGAAAAAGAAAATATATGTAAAAAAGCATTTGCTTTATTTGCTTATTAATATACAGGGAATCTGTGATGAAACTGTGATGAGAAATTGAAGAAAACGTGAGGGATTTCTAAAGAAGAAATAAATTTTATTAAAGAAGCAGAAAAGCAGCTGGAAAATGCAGAGACACAAAAATAAAAAGAAATTAGCCGTTGTAAAAGTCCTCCTACTCATTTATAATGAAAAAAGATTCTAAAGAGAGTTCTGTTACTGTGCACGAAGTGAACAGTAACGAATTTATAGGGAAAACAGGAGGAAAGCCTTGAAAAAAGAGTTAGTTATTGTTATTGATTTTGGCGGTCAGTACAATCAGCTGGTTGCAAGACGTGTCAGAGAATGTAACGTATATTGCGAAATCTATTCATACAAGACCGATCTTGAGAAGATTAAAGCGATGAATCCTAAGGGAATTATCCTTACCGGCGGCCCGAACAGCTGCTACGAAGCAGATTCACCGACTTATCAGAAGGAGCTGTTTGAACTTGGTGTTCCGGTTCTTGGACTTTGCTACGGCGCTCAGCTTATGATGCATGTCCTTGGCGGTAAAGTTGAAAAAGCAGATGTCAGCGAATATGGTAAGACAGAACTGCTGGTTGACAAAAAAGACTCCAGCATTTTCAAAAACGTATCAGAAAAAACAATCGTTTGGATGAGCCATACAGATTACATTTCCAAAGCGGCACCTGGATTTGAAATCTCTGCACATACAGCAGACTGCCCGGTAGCAACAGCAGAAAACGCAGAAAAGAAACTGTATGCAATTCAGTTCCATCCGGAAGTACTTCATTCTGTAGAAGGAAAGACAATGCTGTCCAACTTCGTACTGGGTGTATGTGGATGTGCCGGTGACTGGAAGATGGATGCTTTTGTTGAGCATACGATTAAGGAAATTCGCGAAAAAGTTGGCGATGGCAAAGTACTTCTTGCCCTGTCCGGTGGAGTTGATTCTTCTGTTGCAGCAGGTCTCCTTTCCAGAGCAATCGGAAAGCAGCTTACCTGCGTATTTGTAGATCATGGCCTTCTCCGCAAAGACGAAGGTGATGAAGTGGAAGGCGTATTCGGACCAAATGGACAGTTCGATTTGAATTTCATCCGTGTCAATGCGCAGCAGAGATACTATGATAAACTTGCCGGTGTAACAGAGCCGGAAGCAAAACGTAAGATCATCGGTGAAGAATTCATCCGAATTTTCGAAGAAGAGGCAAAGAAGATTGGAGCAGTGGATTTCCTTGCACAGGGAACTATTTATCCTGACGTTGTAGAGAGTGGTCTTGGCGGAGAATCTGCAGTGATCAAATCCCATCACAACGTAGGTGGTCTTCCGGATTTCGTAGATTTCAAAGAAATCATTGAGCCACTTCGTGATCTTTTCAAAGATGAAGTCCGTAAAGCCGGTCTGGAGCTTGGAATTCCGGAAAGACTGGTATTCCGTCAGCCATTCCCGGGACCGGGACTTGGTATCCGTATTATCGGAGAAGTGACCGAAGAAAAAGTACGCATCGTACAGGATGCAGATTTCATCTATCGTGAAGAAGTCGACAAAGCAGCCGCTGACTACAAGAAAGAACATGGAGAAGAACCATCCTGGATGCCGAACCAGTACTTCGCAGCGCTTACCAACATGCGAAGTGTAGGGGTTATGGGCGACTTCAGAACTTATGATTATGCAGTTGCACTTCGTGCAGTCAAGACTATCGACTTCATGACAGCAGAGTCCGCAGAGATTCCATATGCAGTGCTGAATAAGGTAATGAACCGTATTATTAATGAGGTTAGAGGAGTTAATCGCGTATTCTATGATCTGACCAGTAAGCCACCGGGAACGATCGAGTTTGAATAAACAAAAATGCTTAGTAAAACCGGCGTTTATGCGGGTTTGCAGCACTTTTAAAAGTCTTTTGATAACAAATTGATAACAGTTGCATGAGAGCCATTATTCTTATAATCCGGTGGTTTTAAGGTTAGAGAATGATTGACAGGTGGTTGTGCAACTAATAAATCCATATTATTTAGAAAGCCCTTAGCTGTGGGTAAAAACTCATGGCTAAGGGCTTTTTTGTCGTATTTATTTATCTGGTTTGAGTTTGTCTTGGAACATTTCGACCAGAGTGTCGCTAAGTGCCTGTGATGGGACTTTTGCCCATGTTTGAGTGGTATCAAACTCCGGGTAGTGGTAACGCCACTCATCGTATTTGTCTTTACTGATTTCTTCAGAAGATAGCTTGTCAGCCTGTTCTTTCCAGGCATACAGCAATTTCCGGAGTTCGTGAGCGTCTTTGCCTTTGGAAGTATCGACTTTCAGACAGATTTCTCCGTCTTCTGATTCACTGACAGTCAGACCGTACAAATCTTCAAGGGTAAACAAAGTGTGCATCAGTCCGATATAGCTGTCAATGTCCGGCACATCAAGGGCATGAGGGGAAACATCCAGAGCCTGTGCCAGTGCAGCAGTAAGTTCCGCTTTCGGTTTTCTTGTTCCTGTTTCATATTGTGCTAAACGTACATCGGCACTTCGCTCAGGAAAGCCGACAATCGTACCAAGATATTTTTGTGTCATCCCACGCAGAATGCGGAAAAAATGGATTCTCTCTCCAATCGCCATAACGTGTCCACTCCTTGTATGTATTTTACAATGAGTATAGCAGATATGTTTAGGAGAAGTCAAGATAATACAAAACAAAAAAGTTTAATATTTTCAGAAAAGCCACTTGACACAAGCAAATATGCTTAGTATAATAAGTTCGAATTAAGCAAATAAGTTTAATAAAAACAAAATGACCGTCCGAACAGTATAAACCGCCAAGACCTTGCCAGACGGCAAGCGAGCGCCTGATCTATTACGGTATATCGGGACAGCACAGTGCCGAACAGGGAATACCTGCTGGAACTTCATTCGGATAGAACGGCAATCAAAAACGAAAGAAAGGACTGATTATATGAAAAACAGATTTATTTGTGCCGAAGAAGTGGCACAGGAACTAAGCGTATCAAAGCCGTATGCTTACAAGCTAATCCGTCAGTTGAATGAGGAACTGAAAGAAAAAGGCTTTATTACTATTTCAGGACGGGTAAACCGCCAGTATTTCTATGAAAGGCTCTACGGAGCAGGAAAGGAGGATGAATAATGCCGGTATTCAAAAACGAGAGCAATGGAACATGGTATGTGATGGCGAGATATGTCAACTGGAAAGGCGAGCGTAAGCAGAAATGCAAGCGTGGATTTTCTACCAAGAAAGAAGCACAGGAATGGGAGCGAATGTTTCAGTTGCAGAACTCCTCTGATATGGATATGAGTTTTGAAGCTTTTACCGAACTGTATATCCGGGATATGAAAAGCCGTCTGAAGGAGAATACATGGCTGACAAAGGAGCATATCATCCGCACAAAGATTTTACCTTATTTCGGCAAGTTGAAAATCAGCGAGATTTCTACAAAAGAGGTTATCGCATGGCAGAATGAGATGCTTGCCTATCGGGACGAAAAGAAAAAGCCATACTCACAGACCTATCTGAAAACGCTGCACAATCAGTTGTCCGCTATCTTCAATCATGCGGTGCGGTATTATGAGCTGCGTTCCAATCCAGCCGCTAAAGCGGGAAATATGGGAAGTGAGGAACACAAGGAAATGCTGTTCTGGACGAAAGAAGAATACAAGAAATTCTCATTTGAGATGATGGACAAGCCTGTTTCCTTTTACGCTTTTGAAATGCTCTACTGGTGCGGCATCCGTGAAGGAGAACTGCTGGCACTGACCGCCGCTGATTTCGATTTTGAGAAAGAAACGGTCAGAATCAATAAGTCCTATCAGCGATTACACGGCGAAGATGTGATTACCACACCGAAAACAAAGAAAAGTAACCGCATCATCAAAATGCCGAAGTTCCTATGTGAAGAAATGCAGGAATATTTGCAGATGCTTTACGGATTGAAGAAGAAAGACCGAATCTTTACAGTCACAAAAAGTTATCTTCATCACGAGATGGACAGAGGTGCGAAAGCCGCAGGCGTAAAACGAATCCGTATCCATGATTTACGGCACAGCCACATCAGCCTGTTGATTGATATGGGATTTTCAGCGGTGGCGATTGCAGACCGTGTAGGGCATGAAAGCATTGACATCACTTACCAGTACGCTCATCTGTTCCCGTCAAAGCAAACGGAAATGGCAGATAGATTAGACGATTTAGGGAAAGGAGAGATTGAAAATGTCAGCTAAGAACAGAGATAACAAAAACCGTTGGAGAAACATCACAGTAGGGTTTCGGGTATCGCCCGAAGAAAATGAACTCATTAACAAGGCAGTTGCCTTATCGGGACTGCCAAAGCAGGAATACTGTTACCGCCGCTGTCTGAATCAGGATGTAGTGGTACAGGGCAATCCCAGAATATTCAAGGCACTTAAAACGGAACTTGCCACTGTGCTCACAGAATTAAAGCGGATTGAAGCAGGAAACGGTGTGGATGAAGAACTGCTGAATGTCATTGAACTGATCGCTGTTATTATGGGCGGTCTGAAAGGAGAGGACGAGGATGGAAAATAAAAAAGAAAAGACTGCCCCGGATGTATCTGTTGGCGCAGATACGGAGCAGCCAATTCGTAAAAACACTACAAGTAGTATATCCGAGAATGGTGGAAATATCAAGAGTTTTGAGGAATTGCAGAGAGAAATGCAGTTGCGATCAGACCCGTCCTATCTCCAGACAATCTCCATGAATGAACTGTTTGACACACAGTATCGGAGTAAGCAGCCGTTGATTGACGGTCTGCTCTACCCCGGCACTTATATCTTTGCAGGTTCGCCCAAACTGGGGAAGAGCTTTCTGATGGCACAGCTTGCCTACCATGTCAGCACAGGTACACCGCTTTGGAATTATACCACCCGAAAAGGAACGGTGCTGTATCTGGCACTTGAGGACGATTACCGCCGCTTGCAGGAGCGTCTGTACCGGATGTTCGGGACAGAAAGTACCGATAATCTTTACTTCTCTGTTTCTGCCAGCCAGCTTGGAAATGGACTGGATGAACAGCTTGCAAGATTTGTGGCAGAGCATAAGGACACGAAGCTGATTATCATTGATACGCTTCAGAAAGTGCGTGAGGTTGGCGGCGATAATTACAGTTATGCAAATGATTATCAGATTATGGCAAGACTGAAAAGTTTTGCGGATGCTCACGGACTTTGCTTACTGCTCGTACACCACACGAGAAAGCAGAATGCGGATGATAAGTTTGACATGATTTCCGGGACAAGCGGACTGCTTGGGGCGGCAGACGGAGCGTTTCTTCTTCAGAAAGAAAAACGGACAGGCAATGCCGCAACACTGGAAGTATCGGGCAGAGATCAGCAAGACCAGAAGCTGTATCTTATCCGCAATACAGAAACATTGTTGTGGGATTTGCAAAAGGCAGAAACGGAATTATGGAAAGAACCGCCAGAGCCGTTACTGGATGAGATTGCGGAGCTTGTTATGAAAGACAATCCTTATTGGGAGGGTTCTCCAACGGCACTTGTTGCACTGATAAATGTGGACATTCAACCTCATGTTATTACAAGAAAGCTGAATGTTCTTGCAGGAAGGTTGTATGCAGAGCATGGGATTCTCTTTCGGAGTGAGCGTGTCCATGAGGGACGGAAACTAAGGCTCTGGAAAGACAATACAGAGAATGCGTGACAGTACGTGACGGTTGTGACGGTATTTTTGACAGCGGGGCGGTATCAAAATAACCGTCACGACTGTCACATACCGTCACGGAAAGGATGGATAAGATGGGAAATGTGCAAATATCACAGGAATTATTTATGCAGTTGCTCCGCTTTCACTTGGTTGAAGATGGGAGCTGTGAGAAAGAAATCAAGCAGGGATTGGAGAAAAAACTGGACAGAATGGTCATGCGTGACCTGTATGGAAAATTTAAAACTGCTCCGACAGAGGAAGAACGGGAACGGGCGAGAAAAGAGTATCTGGACAGACGTGGAGTGCCGGAGAGTTTCCGATGGTAATTCTTCCTTGGTGATAAGAACAGGAGCGTGGCACGCCCCTGTTAAGCATAGACAAGGAGAAATCTGGAAAGGAGAATCATGCAATGAGAGAAGGAAGATTAGGTTATAACTGTGAAAATGGAAGATATGGATTGCTGTCAATGGACTTATGGATTGATACGGGATTTCACTGCGGAGAGTGTATGGAAGTTCTGGTAGATGATCAGTGGGTAAAGACCAGGATGGAAATGAATCTGGCGAGGGAATGGTATCTGGTGGGAACGCCCTATTGCGGTGATCTGGAGTATGTACGGGCAAGGATACCGGAATAAATCAGACAGAAAAGTAAAGAATCGGTTTGGTGTCAGAGATAAAAAATAAGCCCGGATACGGGCAAATAAAAAGGGCGGATACGCCCAAAATAAAAAGTCCAAGCCGGAACATGACAGAGGAAGATAGCACCTTATAAAGCCCTCGGCGTTTGAGAGCGAAATACACCCATCGCACAAATCAGAGATTTGTACTCAGGGTATTTCGCCCTGCCGGGAGCTATTTGTGCCGGAAACGGCAGTTAGTTCGTAAACAGGTGCCTATGCACCTACTCACAGCAAAGCAGGCGAGAGCCGGAAAGGAGAATGCTTATAGGCAGACATTCATTTATCAGACAAAACAAGCTGTCTGATGTGGCAGGAAGAATTGATTATATTTCCAATCCGAAAAGACAGGAACATCTTTATGCGACCTATCAGACAGAGGGAGCAACACCAGAGTTCTGGAAGAATCTTGCCAGAGAGAATCAGTTGGATTTTAAAGCAAGCGGAACAACAGGGAAATGTATTGAAGGGCGGGAGTTTATTATTGCACTTCCTGAAAGTTTTGTTGAGTACAAGGCAGATGATGTGGTAAGGCTTTTTACAGACAGCTTTCATAAAGGGTATGGTGTGGAATGCAGTGCAGCACTTCATCATAACAAAAAAATGACCAATTACCATATTCATCTCGTATTCAGCGAACGGAAAATGTTAGAACATCCCGAAGTGAAAATTGCTACCAGAAATATGTTTTATGATGAGCAGGGCAAGCACAGACGCACGAAGAAAGAGATTTTAGATGAGCAGGGAAATCTTCGGGCAGGATGCAGCATTATTCCCAAAGGGGAGGTTTATGAAAGCCATATTTTTACAAAGAAAGATGAGTGGTTTAAGAGCGATGCGTTTACCAGAGAAGTTAAGGAGATGTTTACGGAAATCATTAACAGCCATGTGAAAGAAGAATCCGAAAAACTGTCTGTATTTCAGCAGGGCGGCGTGTATCTGGCAACAAAGAAAATTGGGAAGAACAACCCGAAAGAAGCAGAGATACGGGCGGACAATGTGGCAAGGCAGGAATGGAATCGGACGGTAGATGTAGCATTGGTTGAGGGTGTTCCCGAAGAAGATATTTTGACAATTAAGCGTGAGAAAATCACAGACAAAACATTGCAATCTATACGGACACATGGTTGGTTGCCAGATATGTTTCAGCAGATTATCCGTGGTGCAAAAGACTTCTTACAGGAAATGATTTTCAAGTTTAAGCTGCCTCCGAAGCCAGTACCGAAGATTGATTTACAGGAATGGAATGATATGCGGAAGCTGATGGAGAAACTTCAGAAGCAGTCACAGGCAATGAAATCCACACAGCAGGAGATTTCCTCATTGAAGAAACAGCTTTCCGAGACAACTGGATTTTTTAAAGGGAAAGCACGGAAATCTTTAGAGGGCAAAATTGAACAGTCAGAGAAACAGGAAAAACGTATCCACACGGATATGGAGCAGACTGTAAAACAGGCAGGATATCCAGATGTTCAGTCCTTTGCAAAGACATATCAGAAATCGGAAAAACTGGTCAGGGAATATAATGAGGAGCTGCGAGCATGGAAAAATCAGACAGAACCGAAAAAAGAGAAGCTATCAGAACCGTCGAAAAAGGCAAGCATACGGGAAAAATTGCACCGCTATCAGCAGGAAAGCAGGCAACAGCCAAAACAGACAGCAAAGAAGAAATCAATGGACAGAGGACGATGAGAAAGGTGGAACAGAAAATGAAGAAAACAATTTTTGAAGAAATGGGCGGCACTTATGTAAGATGTGGGGATTACTTTATCCCCAACCTTACTTTGCCGGAGGAAGAAGAACCGAGATTTGTTGGAGTATGGGGACAAAGACATTTGCAGTATTTGAAAGAATACCGCAGGAATGTATATCTGGATCTGATGATGAGCGGCAGACTGAACAGTTATCTGGCAGATATAGAGGAACAGGCACAGGAACGCTTTGAAAGAATTGTAGAGCAGATGAAACAGGCACAAGGAATTACAGAACGGTTAAAGGCAGACAATGCGTGGGAGTGGGTAGGCAGGATGAATAATATACAGGCGTGTGCGAGGGAGATTGTAGATAAAGAAATCATTTATCAATAAGGAATAAGAGTGGCGGAAAGCAAGTCTAAAATGGCTTGCTTTTTGCTTTACAATGTAGGCGGCTGATGTATATAATTATAAATCATAAATTCATGAATTTAATATCAGAAGGTAAAAGCAGGCGTATATTGCGACTGTTTTTACCTTCTTAATAAAATCTGTATTAAGCATATTTATAATGCAGGGGACAAAGACTATTAAAGTTACTATTTCAAGTCCTGCTTTCTAAAAATACGAATCCCAATCTTGTAAAACAGAAGAATTTCCAGAATATTGAACAGGCAAAATTCTATGTGGTAAGGAAAGTCTTTGAAAATAAGAGAAGTTTCTTCCTTTGTGCCGAATTCTGATTCAAATAGCAGATAACTGTGAAATTCAGCCTGCGCAAACGGTGATACTAAAACATGAATGTTATTTGCTGTACGGGCAAAACTATCTATTCGTAGAGGGTTTTCCACAATTTCATGAGTGATAGGATCAGTCCAAGTGCTTGATTGATTTAAGCTGGAAACTGACTTTCCACCTAATGTCAACAATGCTAAGGTTAGAATAACTGCAATTCCAAGACTGATAAGTTGCTTATGTGAAATCATTACAATCATAGTGTACAAAGCAGATACTGTGATGATGCACACAAAAGCAATCGCAGCATGAAATGCAAATTCAGTTACATTGACTTTATCACTAAATTCTAATCCAGCAATATTTGAGCTTGTGAAAACAGATAATATATCAGCAACAAAGAGAACTGTAGCACATATGCTACTGACGATTAGTTCGACAATATAAATCTCTTTTCGTGTATATCCTGCGGATATCTTGTTGTTGATTGTTCTGTTTTCAAAGTCACTCCCTAAGTATAACGGAATCAACACTGCCAAAATGATACATATCAGGTCAGAATTTTCCAATAAAAATGTTGTTGTAAAGATTTTGAAACCATATCCATTTAATAAGATTCCATAAACATTGATGGCAATTACTGCGATTACTCCAAGCCATAGAATTGGAGATTTTGCAGCACGCTTTAGTTCCATAGATAAAAGTTTATTCATAGTTTAAGTCTCCTTTCTGCTTTTCTATAAAAAATTTTTGAAGTAAAAAGTTTCTAAATCGGTATCGGCTATTTCTGATGAAGAGAATTCTTGAATTAAAACACCATTTTTGAGGAAACCATAGTGGTTTGCCACTTTTTGAAGTTCGCTTAAGATATGACTTGAAATCATAATGGTAACACCATACTCTTCATTTAACTTTGCGATGATAGCTCTGACATCTTTTATGCCTTCAGGATCAAGTCCGTTAAGAGGCTCGTCTAAAATGAGGAATTGCGGATTTCCTACAAGTGCCATTGCTAAAGCCAGACGCTGACGCATACCTAATGAATAATTCATTACCAGTTTTCGAGTATCTTTCAGATGTACCAGTTCTAATAGTTCAGCAATCTTCGACTTTACTTCCTTTGATGGACATCCACAAATTTTAAGCTGATACTTCAAATTTCCTTTTGCACTTAAGGTAGGATATAATGCAGGTGTTTCAATAATGGCACCGATTTTAATATTTTCAGATTTAACAACTGTTCCTGAGGATGGACTTTGCAAATTAGAAAGTATTCTCATTAAAGTTGTCTTGCCTGCACCATTATTTCCAATCAATCCATAGATAGCACCTCGAGGAATATGAAGGGAAACATTATCTAAAGCGATTGTTTCTTTGTAATGTTTACAAAGGTTTTGGGTTCTAATAATATCATTCATAAAATTCATCCTTTCTAAATCTGTACGGCAATTGCTGTTGTTAATGAAAGTATAGGTTGTTGGAAGAAAAAAATAAAGCAAATAGCCTTTTACAGTTGGATTTTAGAAGGATAAGGTTACTTTACATGCATGTAAAACGATAATATCTTGTGTAAAATACACGATTATGGCATACTTGAGACAGCGCATTATTATACAATGGAAAGGTGAGCTGAAATGACAGTTGCAGAGATGATAAAAAAAACTCGGACTGAAGCAAACATGACTCAAGGAGAATATGGAGCAAAATTTGGTGTTTCAAGACAGACAGTTTCCAGTTGGGAAAATGGAAGAAGTCTGCCAGATCTTCAAATGTTGATTGATATCTGTAACACCTATCATGTTTCTTTGGATAAGCTATTAAACGAGGATAAAGAGTTTGTTGAGAAAATAGATTTTTACAATAAATATAAAAAGGCAATTCGATTAGTGGGCATGTGTCTGTTGGCTGGTTTGCTTATATTTGCAATTGTATTTATTAACTGGAAAATTACAGAAAGAAATATGAATCAAGCATTTGAAATGAATGCAGAGAAATTAGGATTCGTAAAAGGAGAACTTTACGAATTAGAAAAAGACAATGTTCGGTATCGACTGCCAAACCAAAAACTCCCGTTCTTAAAGAAGGACTTTCATGTAAAAAACAGTTATGCCGATTTTATGATTGAAGATATAGAGATTAGTATTTCTATTTATGATGGAGAGGATTTTGCTATTGAATTTAATCATTTTAGAAGTATAAAAGGTTGCTTTGATAAAGATAGCAATATCGAGATCATGGAAAATACTTTGAACGAGAAAGAGAACATTTTTTATACCGAAAATAATGAGATGATAGAGGATGTGTTAAAGCAGTTATTGGAAATTCATAAAAATGTATATCGGCGTTAGTAAGATGGCGAATATAAATAAGGAAAGGATTATAGAGCAGATGAAACAGGAGCAGGGCATTACAGAACAGTTAAAGGCAGAAAATCAGATGGAATGGGTATCGAGAATGAACAATATACAGGCGTGTGCAAGAGAGGTTGTGAACGCCGAATTGATTTATAACTAAAAGAAAAGAGATTTTGGATAAATGCTTGACTGTAAACCTTGTTTATAGCTTATTCTTAAGATAAAATAGAGTTGCTTGAAAGGAGTGCATAACATGACAATAAAAGATGTAGAAGAACGAACAGGTTTATCCCGTTCTAATGTCCGTTTTTATGAAAAGGAAAAACTCGTTGAGCCTTCAAGAAATGAAAGTAATGGTTATAGAGATTATTCTGAAAATGATGTGGAAAATATAAAGAAGATAGCATATCTGCGTACATTGGGAATTTCTATTGAGGATATACGAAGTATTATATCTGGGAAAGTAACTTTGCAGGAAACGCTTGAGAAGCAGAATGAAGTATTAAAAAGTCAGATTACTGATTTGAATAAGGCAAAACTCATGTGCGAAAAAATGCTGGATGAAGAAAGTATTAGTTATGAAAAATTACAGGTAGAACAATATGTAACAGAGTTGCAGGATTATTGGAAAGATAATCAAACTGTTTTCAAATTGGATTCAGTCAGCTTTTTGTATATATGGGGAAGTATGCTTACTTGGATAACGATTACCGTATTATGCTTGATTATTGGGGCGTTGTCTTATTCTAAGTTGCCGGTAGAGATTCCGGTACAATGGAGTAAAGGTGTGGCAACATCTTTGGTGAATAAAAACTGGATTTTTATTTGTCCCGTTAGCTGTATCATAATCCGTTATTTATTAAAACCTTTTATTTATGCCAAATTACAGATGAACAATTATTATGGTGATATTATAACAGAGTATTTGACAAATTATATGTGTTTTATTGTGTTGTCGGTAGAAATTTTCTCCATACTTTTTACTTTCGGAGTGGTAAAAAATATTGTTGTACTGTTATTTGTGGACACAGTAGTTTTTATTGGATTGTTAGTCGTTGGGTTGACGAAAATGGATTTGAGAGGAAAAGAAATTTTATGATTCAGATTTCAAATTTAAGTAAAAAATATGGTGAAACGGTTGTTTTTTCGGACTTAAACTATACATTTGAAAATGCTTGTATTTATGGACTTGTTGGAAGAAATGGAGCTGGAAAGACTACTCTTTTAAATATACTTTCGAATTATGAAAAAAATTATACAGGAGTAATCTCTATCGACAGAAAAAAGATGAATAAGGTTGATTATCTTGATATGCCGGTTGCCTATGCAATGGATCAACCAAGTTTTTTTAATGAGTTGACGATATATGAAAATCTTCTTTTGATTGCTTCAAGCAGAAAGATAAAAAAACAAGAGGCATTTGATAAAATCGAGAGGATTTTAGATGGGTTGGGATTAAAAAAGTATGAGAACTATTCTCCGTTAGAACTTTCAAAAGGTACAATGCAACGGTTAAATAATGCTTGTGCAATGATACAAGAAGAAAAAATCACTATTTTTGATGAACCATTTTCAGGACTTGATCCTGTCCAAATGAAACTTTTAGAAAATGTAATAGTGGAGTTTCACAAGAAAGAAAAAGGAATTTACATTATTTCAAGCCATGATATAGAGTGTTTACAAAATGTTTGTGACAAGTGTCTTTTGTTACATAACGGACAAATTAGAGAAATCAATATGGAGGAAGTTGACAGAGAGGAAATAGCAAAAATTTTATCTGAAGGGGAGTAAGTATGTATCAGTTGCTTTTGAAACAGAGATTCAAATTTGCAGTTAGAATGGTCAAACGAAATATAGGTGCTTATCTTATACTGATTGCTATTGTGCCATGTATTCTTATATTGCAATCTATGATTCAGAAAAACTATGGAATGGATATTGCTGTTTTTATACCATATGGTATTCTCTGTTTCTTGTTTATGAATTTGTTTGGAACAATACCAAGAATGCGTATTTCTCCTGAAACTTATATTTGGAAAATAGAAAAAACATATATTGGGAGAGTGAAGAAGATAGGAAAAAGCATGGTACTGACGTTGTGTGTTGCGTTGATTTTATTTTGGGCTTTTCCAATGGAGGGAATGGTCTTAAGACAGTTTATTGTGGCTATGCTTTGTAACCCAATCGTCAATATGCATACGGTTTTATCAACACAATATAAATATCGGGATATTATGAATATATGTATGTTGGCAGTAGTAATGATTTGTTTTTTTTATGGAAGTGTATTTGTTACCAGTATATTATTGATCATTTACGGATTATATTTTATTTTATATCCTTATTTTAGCTATCAAGCAATTATCCCGTTCTTTCAACAATATAATCAGATGTTATATGGTTTTTTGAATAGAGAATATGATACAGTTTTGCAAACGCAGGATGAAGTGTTCTTCCAAAATAATCAGAAAGAAATGAAAGGACTGATGAAGAAATATTATGGCAGCCGCTATCGTTTTTTGATGGTTTATGAGGTGGTTAGTATTGTCAGAAGAAAGAAACAGATTATGTATCAGTATTTTGCGATTGTTTTAATCACAATGTTATTATCGCAGATAGACGGAAAATATATTGAGTATGTATTATTGTTTTCTATATTGATATTAGGACAGAATGTTGTCAGCTATAATGTGCAAAATGAATTACGTTTAGTTAAAAAAGGATTTCCGCTCAGATATTCTTTAAAAGAAAAATTACAATGCAAGTCAGTTATTGGAATGTTCTTGTTGTTACTCCCAATGCTCTGTTATTGGATAGCGTATAAAATTGAATTATTTAGTATTATCCTTTGGATATGGATACCGATTCAGAGTATTATAATATATACAGCAAAGAACCGACTGCAAAGGTTACTATATCTACTTCCGTTTTATATTTTGTCATTGTTATCTATGAGAGTATGGCAGATGTTTTTTTAACAATAAGATTATTGATTTTCTAAGCAAAACCGCTTATAATTTGAGTCGGAACATATTGCTATTATCCACAGTTACAGGGCGTGTGTTATCAATGCCGATAACAAAATGATAACATTAGCCTGTATAGGCAGGATAATATGGATAAATCAAATAATTAAAAGAAAAGCGAACACGGCAACAAATAATCTCTAAACAAAATTGATTAGTGATTGTCGAATTCGAATAATTTCTAATTTGTATAAGGCATTTTACGTAGCAGGTAGTCGATAAGATTGCCTGCTATTATTTTAATTATTTCATTTGCTGAAATTTAATATTATAAATGTTGTCAATAAAAATGTTTGATTAACACTCATAATAGGGTACAATATAATTAGCAAAATAAAATATCGCACCGGTGGTGCGAGAAATAATGAAAAATGGGGTATGAAAAATGGCAAGAGGCACAATATTTTCTGGAGAATCAAAAAATATTGAATACAAAATCACTTTACCAGATAAAAGTGAAAAGTACATGAAAACAATCATAGCTTTTGCCAATACTCAGGGCGGAAAGCTGATTGTAGGTATAGATGATAAAACACACGAGATTGTGGGTGTGACAAACGAAATATTATTTCAGTTAATGGATGGAATTGCCAATGCTATTTCAGATTCTTGTATGCCGCAGATTATTCCGGATATTGAACCACAGACAATAGATGGAAAAACGGTTATTATTGTGTCCGTAGAAGCTGGAAAGAATCGCCCATATTATCTGAAATCAAAAGGAAAAGAGAATGGTACCTATATTCGTGTGGCAGGTACATCCAGACAGGCATTTCCAGAAAAGATTAGAGAACTTGAAATGGAGGGGGCCAGAATTTCTTGGGATGAACTTACTTGTGTAGGCTATCCTGTTTCAAAAGAGGCAACAGAAAAGCTTTGTAGTAACATTGAAAACTTCCGGGAAAAAGCTGGAATGACAGAACGTTCAGTGAAGAAAGAGCAGCTCATTAACTGGAAAATTCTGAAACAAAGCGAGGGGCAGCTATTGGCAACGAATGCCTATGCATTATTAACTTCTGATTATTTTCCATTTTCTAAAACCCAATGTGCGGTTTTTAAAGGAACAGATCGGGCGGTATTTCTGGACAAGAGAGAATTTACAGGACCGATTTATACGCAGATTGAAGAGGCAGTGGATTTTGTACTGAGAAATATAAGACTTGGGGCAACAATTGATGGTTTGGTGAGAAAAGAAAAATATGAGCTTCCACCAGAGGCAATCAGAGAAATGATTATCAATGCACACTGTCATCGAAATTTATTGGATGAATCCTGCATTCAGGTTGCGGTTTATGATGATCGACTGGAAGTGACTTCTCCGGGCGGACTGTACAATGGACTGACATACGAGGAAGTCATGAACGGTCATTCTAAAATCCGAAATAAAGCAATTGCCAATATTTTTAGCCAGATGGGACTGGTAGAAGCATGGGGTAGTGGGGTAAAAAGAATTCTTAATGCTGCGAAGGAATATGGACTTCCAGAACCAAAATTTCAAGAATTTGATAATATGTTTCGAGTAGAATTATTCCGTAATTCTTTACCGATGACTTCAGAAAATAAACACATCGGAGAAACATCGGAGAAACATCGGAGAAACATCGGAGAAACATCGGAGAAACATGGAATAGTTGAGCTTAATAGTACTCAGCAGGAAATAGTAAAGTTACTTTTGGAGAATAACCAGTTATCAGCAGCAAAATTAGCAGAAAAGATTGGCGTTGCCAGTCGAAATATAGAAAGCAATATTAAAAAATTAAAAGAATTTGGTATTCTTGTCCGACATGGTTCTCCTAAAAATGGATATTGGGAAGTTACAGATTGTGGGGAAAAGAACAATGAAGATACCGAATGATGTCCTATCGCATGGAAATTGTAGAAGACAAGGATGAAGGCGGTATTGCAGCAGCTATGGGAAGCACCATGCCAACTACAGCAAATCCTACAGCACAGGGAATGATCTCTGTGATATCTTTCGCAGTAAATGTATTTATTTTTGCATACATTCTGAAACGTGCGAAAGCTCAGAAAAAGAATCCGTGGAAAGAAGAAATCTTCACAGACACAAGAGATTATCAGGAAGCAATGGCAAGAGCAAAATAAAGAGAATAAAAGAATTTAGAAGAATCCTGTACGGCTGCAGTAAAACTGTTTCTGTACAGGATTTCTTTGTCTTATTCTAACGCAATTATACGTGACAAACATGGTGGCAATCACGTATACTCAAATCATATCAGAAAGTTATGGATGAAAGGGAGAAATCTATGATATTACGGAAAAGTATTTTGTCGGTCGTGCTTACCATTGCAATGCTTATGCCGCTTGCACAGGCTGTTACGGTGAAGGCAGCAGATGATACAAAACAGATAGATGTCTTGTTTACTCATGACACGCATTCCCACCTGGACAGCTTTTCCACGATCGTAAATGGAGAACAAAAAGAAGTCGGCGGATTTGCAAAAATAAAGACGCTGATTAATGAAAAAAAGAAAGAAGATCCAGATACACTCATACTGGATGGCGGTGATTTTTCAATGGGAACGCTGATCCAGACGGTATATGATACTGAGGCAGCGGAGCTTAGAATGCTTGGATATCTTGGATATGATGTGACTACATTTGGCAATCATGAATTCGACTATCGATCCCAGGGGCTTGCCAACATGCTTAGGGCAGCCAAAAGCTCCGGAGAGACACTGCCTGAGATCGTAGTGTGCAATGTGGATTGGGACAGCATGGAAAAGGCTGGGCTAAACGACGGCCAGAAACAGATACAGTCAGCGTTTGAAACATATGGTGTGAAGGACTATGTAATGGTACAGAAAGGTGACGTAAAGATCGCCGTTGTCGGTGTCTTCGGAAAAGATGCCCTGGAATGCGCACCAACCTGTGAATTATCCTTCAAGGATCCTGTTGAGGCCGTTAAGAAAACAGTAGAAGAAATCAAGAAAAACGAAGAAGCAGACATGATCGCCTGTGTTTCTCATGGTGGAACCTGGGAAGATGAAAGCAAGTCGGAGGACGAACTCCTTGCCAAGGCGGTTCCGGATCTTGATCTGATCATCAGTGGACATACACATTCAGAGCTGCAGGAGGCAATCCAGCACGGAAATACCTATATTGTATCCTGTGGTGAATACGGAAGAAATCTTGGCTCTCTTTCGATGACGCAGAATTCTGACGGACGCTGGGATCTGAGCTCTTATGAGCTGATTCCTGTATCCGAGGATGTAAAAGCCGACAAGGCAACACAGGAGCGCATCGACGCATTGATGGACACGGTGGATACGAATTACCTTGCAGACTTTGGTTATACAAGAAAAGAAGTTCTTGCGCAGAACGATGTGGAATTTAACAGCCTGGAGGAAATGGGCACAGAGCATAAAGAACTGAATCTTGGGGATATCATGGCAGATGCCTACGTATATGCTGTGGAAAATTCAGAGTATTATGATGGAGACCCGGTAGATGTAGCGGTTGTACCGAGTGGGACTGTACGTGACACGTATACAAAGGGTGATATTACCGTAGAAGATGTATACAATTCATTTTCACTTGGAATTGGCAAAGACGGAGTAGCCGGATATCCTCTGATCAACGCATACCTGACAGGAAAAGAACTGAAGCTGGTGGCTGAAGTGGACGCCTCTATTTCTGATTTTATGACGACTGCAAGATTATACTGCAGTGGCCTGAATTTTACATACAACCCGCATCGAATGATCCTGAATAAAGTGACAGACTGCTATCTGACCAGAGCAGATGGAGAAAGGACAGAGATTGAGGATGATAAGCTGTATCATGTTGTAACAGATCTGTACACCGGACAGATGTTAGGTTCTGTAATGAAAATGTCTTACGGACTTCTGTCTCTTGAGCCAAAGGATAAAGACGGAAATCCAATTGAAAATCTGGAAGATCATGCAGTCATGGAAGGCGATAAGGAGCTGAAAGCCTGGGATGCGATCGCAAGATATATGCAGTCTTTTGATGATGCAGATGGAGATGGCATTGCAAATGTATCTGAATACTATGCGACAACCCATGATCGTAAGGTTGTGGATGACAGCAAAAATATACTTGATCTGGTGAAAAAACCGAATAAATTTACCGCAATCATAGTATGTATCGGCCTGATCATTATTATAATAATTGTTCTTGTGGTATCCCTGATTCGAAAGATCGTCCGCAAGTCCAGAAAGAAGAAAAATATACATAACACAAATAGGTGAAATGTATACTTTGTATAAAAAGTATATTTTTATGAAAATTACTCGCAATAATTTGTGCAACATGTTATGGTAAACACATGTTAAACAAGTAATTGGAAAGTGAAGCTGTGAGAGGAGAGCGAATTCATATCAGTCGAAAGGCTGTTATAGAATGCGCTCTTTTTTATTTTTGAAGTTATTACAGGGCTTGTAGAGAATGGAGTCGGAATTTCTGTTTTGCCATATATGGATATTATACGCCATCATAATATAGTAGCAATTCCGGTACAGACATCTATCTGGAAATCAAAGTTCTATATAGCAAGGAGAAAGTATGGAATTCGTTCAGATCAGGAAGAGGCATTTTTTCAGTATTGGAGAAAAAACAGGCTATGAAGAAAGTATTTGGGAATGGCTCAGTCATCCGATCCAGTGCCTGCAGCCAGAAGGGACTGTACATAATACATGCACAGTCCCTTAGTGAAATTGGTTTATTTCTCGCATTCCAGCACAATTACTTCACAGCTGTCGAGCTTCAGCATTCCTTCCGGGCAATCGGTGCGGTTCTGATTGGACAGAAGCACTTTTTTTACCGGATATTCAAGTTTGGTGGAAACGGCTTCGCGATCGAAGTTGGCGGCGACGAGAACGCGTTGTGATTTCGTCTCACGATAATATGCCATAACTGTTTCGCTATCCTGATATGCAGGAACTGTTTTGCCGTAAGTAAAGACTTCTTTGTATTCTGGAGCCTTGCGGATGGTAGTCAGTTTACGGTAGTAATTTAATACGGAATCCGGATCCTTTTCCTGAGCTGCGACGTTGATTTCTTTATAATCAGAGTGAACCTTGAGCCATGGTGTGCCTGTAGTAAATCCGGCATTCGCCTGAGCATTCCACTGTACAGGGGTTCTTGCGTTATCACGGCTCATTTTGCCGCATACTTCCAGAGCTTCTGCATCACTTAAACCTGCTTCTCTTGCAAGATTATACTGATCGATCGTACTGATATCATTGTAATCATGAATGTTGCTCCAGATTTCATTCTGCATTCCGATTTCCTGTCCCTGATAAATGAACGGAATTCCACGAAGCAGGATGTTTACGGTACCGAGCATTTTGGCACCGACAGGCGTTTGGGCATACTCCGGAAGAAAACGGGATACACCGCGAGGTTCATCATGATTTTCGATGATATTTGCTTCCAGTCCATATTTTTGGACATTGATCTGAGAACTCAGAATTGTGTCGCGCCATGTTTTGAAATCTACATGAGGTGCATCGTACCAGCCATGAGCACCATCGCTGAGGGAATGCGCACAGAAATCAAAGATTGTGGAGAAATGTCCGTTATCTCCAATAAATTGACCAAGTTCATCAGCTTTCATATTGAATACTTCACCAACGGTGAAAGCATCATATTTCTGAAAAGTGTTTTTCTTCAGATCTTCAAGGAATTCTCCTACACCGTCAACGTTTTCGACCATTTTCCAGCAGGCGGCCATGCCATCCGGTCCGTCCGGTTCATAGTCAGGAAAAGCAAGGTCTTTTTTGATGTTGATGATCGCATCGATACGGAAACCGGCAAGGCCTTTTTCAAGCCACCAGTTGATCATATTGTAAAGCTCCTGACGAAGCTTTGGGTTCTCCCAGTTCAGATCAGGCTGTTCTTTGGCGAACATATGGAAATAGTATTTGTCTGTTCCCGGAACCGGTTCCCAGCAGCTGCCGCCGAAGTAAGAACGATAGTTGCTTGGCGGGTTACCGTTTTTTCCTTTCCGGAAATAAAAATAATCTGCATATTCACCATCTGGATCAGCCAGAGCTTTTTGGAACCATTCATGTTTGTCAGAGCAGTGGTTGATGACCAGATCCATGATGATATGCATATTACGTTTTTTTGCTTCTGCAAGCAATTCATCAAACTCTTCCATAGTTCCGAATTCTTCTGCAATTGCATAGTAATCTGAAATATCATATCCCTGATCGACAAAAGGCGATTTGTAGATTGGAGAAAGCCAGATGATATCAATGCCCAGTGCTTTTATGTAATCCAGTTTGGAAATGATTCCTCTCAGATCTCCGATGCCGTCCCCGTTACTGTCCAGAAAACTCTTTGGATAGATCTGATATGCGATTTTGTCATGCCACCATTTTTCTGTCATTATTTGTACCTCTTTTATTCATGCATTATATGTTTAGTATAGATGATATTGTGCCTGCATTCTTGCGATATGTCATCATTATATAATACTATCCTGCTTTTGGAAAAGAAAATATCCATTTCTGCCGTTCTGTTTTGTTTCGTACAGGGCAGTATCAGCATTTTTGTAAAGATCCATGTAGCATGTTCCGTGTTCAGGAGCAAATGAGATACCAATACTGATCGTTATATGGTGTCCGTTCATTTCTGCAAAGGAAAGATTCTTTACAGTGTCTGCCAGTGCTTGAATGCGTGTTACAGCCCTTTCTTTTGATTCTGTTTTGCACATGTAAATGACAAACTCATCTCCACCGATTCTTCCAATGATATCATTTTCTCTGAAATAATTTCGGAGTGTCTGTCCAAGTGTGCTGAGGACAATATCGCCGACAGCATGCCCATAATGATCATTTACTTCTTTGAATTTATCAACATCCAGAATAATAAAAGTACCTTTTTCATGAGGCCTCTGCTCCAGGATTTCGTTGATGAGTGCCTCTGTCGTGCGTTTGTTGAGAACACCTGTCAGACCGTCTGTCTGTGCATCGCGACGTAGCTCTTCATTGCGGATACGATTGTTGTGGATAATGTAGAAAACAAGTAACAGCACCAGAATGAAGAATACGGACATAAAAATGCCTTCATAACTTTTAATGAAAGAATAGGAGCTTTGGGCATCGGATACAGGAATAACATAGCAGATCATCCAGTCATTCATGCCAAGCCGGGTATAAGCGATATACTGGTCAGATTTTTTGTTGGAGTTTGTTCGGATCTTAATCAGTCCATCGTTGCCGGCTGAAAAATCTTTTTTGACATTTACAAGAGAATTTTTGGACAGAAGTGTTCTGTCTTTATAAAAATCAAAAAAATTGTCACGATATGTGATTTTATGATATGAAGGTTCACCATCGTAGGCGATGATCTCTCCTTCTTTTGTGACAATCAGACTGTATCCGGCATCATCAAAAATATCATTAAAAAGCATCTGACTAAGGGCGGTCACATTATAAGAGCCACCAAGTGCGCCAATGATTCTGCCATTACAGCGTACAGGAACACACAGGATCACACGTGTCTCCTGATCAATACTGCTGTCCAGTGGATCACTGAGAGTTGCCTGGCCTTTCATGGCTTCCAGAAAATATTTTCTCTGGGATACATTCTTTATGGCACCGTTGTCATAGTATGCTGTACCGTCTGCTTCGATCAGGGCAGTTCTTTCGAAATCCGTGTTTGCTGCCAGGGATACCAGAAGCTCCATATTTTCATCGGAAAGAATATCAGAGGAATCTCCCATTTTGTCAGCGATACTGTTCAGAAATCCGTAATGAATATTGAGAATGGATAACGCATGATTACTTTGTTTTGCTACATTATTGGTCATGGTTTTCTGAGAATTGGTATCGATTGACTTCTGGACATATAACAGAAAAACACCCAGACTGATGACTACGGCACAGATAAAAATAATAATAGCAGCAACATAATGCGTAGAAATATTTTTTTTCTTTTTCATATTCTGTTTCTCCTGTAGATAGATACAGTTTGAGTATATAGAGAATATATAGTATAAAATATTTTATGCGAGAATGCAAAAACGTTTTTGCTTTTTTTCGCCAATTAAAAAGCTCTTGACTATAGCGGATAAGAGTTGTAAAATAAAAAAAGCTTTTAACGAGGTAAAGCATAAGAGCAAATTCTATGAAGGGAAGCAGTAAAAGCAGAGAAAATAGCTGTTTACAGAGAGCCGCAGGTGGTGTGATGCGGTAACGGCATTGTTTTGAATATCATCCCTGAGAAGGAAGACCGAACGTTACGTTTGAGATTTATCAGTAGGTTTTCACGGAGGCTCCCCGTTACAGGAGACGCGTATGCCGGTACGTTGCAGAATCGTACTTGTTTCAATGACGAAACAGGGTGGTTGCGGAATTATATATCCGTCCCTGATGGGGCGGATTTTTTTTATGCAGAATTTTCTGAAACCGGAACATCATCATATTTTACAAGGGAGGAAGAGAGGATGAAAGTCTACAAGAAACTCATGAATGCACTTGCAGCAGTAGAAAAAGTTGTACTGGTAGTTACAACATTGCTGATTCTCGTGCTCACTGTGGGAAACGTGTTTTCCCGTAAAGTGATCCACCGCTCATGGTCCTTCACAGAAGAACTTGTTGTAGCGGTCTTTGTACTTATTACACTTCTGGCAGCAGCATTGTCCTGCAGAGAGGGTGGCCTGGTCAGCCTGACACTGGTTACAGACCGTCTTCCAAAAAAACTGAAAAAACCATCTGTGATCCTGATCACAGTACTGAGTATTATTTTTTCAGTGATTCTTTTTAAGTATGGTATGGACAAGGTTATCACCCAGCTTGAAAACGGAAAAAGAACCTTTGTACTGAACTGGCCGGAATGGATCTTCTGGTCCTTTGTACCGATCGGAGCAGGCTGTATGATTCTTCATCTTATTGAGTACTGTCTGGATGTCTGTTTTGGAAATAAAAACGATAAGGAGGGCAAATAAATGATCAGTGCTGTTTTATTTATTTCATTTTTTGTTTTTCTGATCCTGGGTGTGCCGATTGCACTCTGCCTGGGTCTGTCCTCTGTATGTGCGATCCTTTATTCGGGAACCTCACTTACCATCGTTGCAACAAATATGTATTCAGGAATCAGTAAATTCCTTCTTCTTGCGATTCCGTTCTTTGTACTGTCCGGAAATATCATGGCAAAAGCCGGAATTTCACGCAGACTGATCGATTTTGTAGATACCTGTGTCGGACACAAAAAAGGCGGTATCGCAATCGTATGTGTTATTGTTTCCTGTTTCTTTGGAGCAATCTCTGGTTCCGGTCCGGCTACAGTAGCAGCTCTTGGTGCTGTTCTGATCCCGGCAATGGTTGAGCAGGGTGGTTTCTCTGCACCGTTTTCAACAGCTTTGATGGCAACGTCGAGTTCGGTGGCTATCGTTATACCGCCAAGTATCGCTTTCGTTGTATATGCGTCTATTACAGGTGTGTCTATCGCAGATATGTTTATGGCAGGTATCGTACCTGGAATCCTTATGGGTGTGGCACTTGTAATTGTAGTAATTCTTGAAGCAAATAAACATGATATCAAACCGTCCCGTAAAAAAGCATCTGCAAAGGAGAGATGGGCCACTTTTAAAGAGGCATTCTGGGGATTCCTGATGCCTGTCATCATCCTTGGCGGAATCTACGGTGGTATCTTTACACCAACAGAAGCTGCGGCAGTATCTGTTGTATATGGACTTTTTGTAGGTATGGTGATCTACCGTGAGGTATCCTTCAGAGATCTGTTTGATATCCTGGTAGATTCCGCAAAGACTACCGGTGGAATCATGCTGATCGTTGCAAGTGCATCTCTGTTTTCATTTGTATGTACCAAGTTTGGTATTGCAGAGGCTGCATCCGGACTGCTTGCATCCATCGCACACAATCAGTTTGTATTCCTTCTGATCGTAAATATTATCTTCCTGATCGCAGGATGTTTTATTGATGCAAACTCAGCAATGTACATCTTTATCCCGATCATGCTTCCGGTATGTAAAGCATTGGGATACGACGTTGTTGCATTTGGTGTTATGGCAACTGTAAACCTTGCGATCGGACAGGTTACCCCTCCGGTAGGTGTAAACCTTTTTGTTGCGATCAGTATCAAGATCAAAAAAGGTCTGGAGGTTACTCTTCAGCAGATCTCAAAGGCAGTTATGCCGATGATCGCTGCCAGTGTTGCAGTGCTTCTGGTCGTTACCTATGTACCGGTAGTTTCTACTGCACTTCCAAAAGCGCTTGCGAAGGATGGTTCTTACACAGGCGAACAGGCCTCATCTGACACTGGAAGTACTGCTTCAAAGGATGCTGGAAATGGTGAAGACTCTTTTAATACAATTGAAGATTACAGCGACCTTGACTGGCCGGAAATGACCTGGAACTTTGCATGCTCCACAACGGAGACAAGTACCTGGGCAGACGGTGGACGTAAGTTCGGCGAACTGATGGAAAAGGCAACCGGAGGCAAGGTTAAAGTTAATGTTTATGCAACTGACCAGCTGACAAACGGAAATCAGTCTGAAGGAATCCAGGCACTGATGAATGGAGACCCGGTACAGATTTCCATGCATTCCAACCTGATCTATTCCGCATTTGATCCGAGATTCAATGTAGTATCTCTTCCATTTATTTATGATTCTTATGATGACGCAGATGCAAAATTTGACGGAGCAGCCGGTGAAAAACTGAAAGAATTGCTTTCCGAATATGGTCTGCACTGCATGGGTATCGCAGAGAATGGTTTCCGTGAGATCACCAACAGCAAACGCGAGATCAAGACTCTGGATGATATGAAGAATCTTAAGATCCGTGTGGCAGGTTCCAATCTTCTTATGGAATGCTATAAGAGATGGGGCGCAGATGCAACAAACCTGAACTGGACAGAGACCTACACGGCTCTGCAGCAGAATACAGTAGAAGGACAGGAGAACCCACTGCCGGCAATCGATGCGGCAAGTGTGCAGGAGGTTCAGCCATACTGCTCTATGTGGGATGCAATCTATGACTGTCTGTTCTTCTGCATCAACCAGGAGATTTATGACAGTCTGACACCGGAGCAGCAGGCAGTTGTTGACGAGTGTGGTCAGAAAGCTGTTCAATACGAGCGTTATATCAACCGTTCCGGAGATGAAGAGATCATGGAGCGCTGGCAGTCAAAGAATGGCGTGACGATCACAAATAAAGAAGATATGGATATCGATTCCTTCAAGAAAGCCGTAGATGGTGTTGATGAGTGGTTTGTTAAGGAACTTGAGAAAGAAGGATACGATGACGCACAGGAACTGGTAGATCTCTTCACACAGGAATCTACGGATACAGTTGCGGATTACAGTGATCTCAACTGGCCGGAAGCAACCTGGAACTTTGCATGCTCCACAACGGAGACAAGTACCTGGGCAGACGGCGGACGTAAGTTTGGCGAGCTGATGGAAAAAGCAACCGGAGGCAAGATAAAAGTCAACATCTATGCGGCAGACCAGCTGACCAATGGAAATCAGTCTGAAGGAATCCAGGCGCTGATGAACGGAGACCCGGTACAGATTTCCATGCATTCCAATCTGATTTACTCAGCGTTTGATCCAAGATTTAATGTTGTATCGTTACCATTTATTTATGATTCCTATGATGATGCAGATGCGAAATTCGATGGTGAGGCAGGAGAAAAGCTGAAAGAAATTCTTTCCAGTTACGGACTGCACTGCATGGGTATCGCAGAGAACGGCTTCCGTGAGCTGACCAACAGCAAGCATGAAGTAAAAACTCTGGATGACATGAAGAACCTCAAGATCCGTGTAGCAGGCTCCAACCTTCTGATGGAATGCTACAAGAGATGGGGCGCAGATGCAACGAACATGAACTGGTCTGAAACTTATACGGCTCTGCAGCAGAATACTGTAGAAGGCCAGGAAAACCCACTTCCGGCAATTGATGCGGCAAGTGTGCAGGAGGTTCAGCCATACTGCTCCATGTGGGATGCAATCTATGACTGTCTGTTCTTCTGTATCAACCAGGATCTGTACGATACTCTGACACCAGAGCAGCAGGCAGTCGTTGATGAGTGTGGACAGAAAGCCGTTGAGTATGAACGTTACATCAACCGCTCCGGTGATGAAGAAATCATGAACCGCTGGCAGTCAAAGAATGGTGTGACAATCACTAAAAAAGAGGATATGGATATCGATTCCTTTAAAAAAGCCGTAGAAGGTGTGGACGAGTGGTTCGTAGAACAGCTGAAAGATGCCGGATATGACGATGGACAGGAACTGGTAGATCTGTTTGAAAAATAGAAGTCAAAAAATTTAAATTTTTAAATTAAGAAGCTGGCGCTTCGCAGATTGCGGGGCGTCAGCTTTTATAGTATAATAAAATTAATAATGACTTTTTTTGAAAAAAGGTTATGCGGAAAGTATGTGGAGATTTTGGAAAAATCTATAAAGTATTTTACAGGAGTTTAAGCGGTCGATATGAATGAATTCAATCTAAATTTTTATAAAGGGAAGAAAGTTCTGGTGACAGGACATACCGGATTTAAGGGGACATGGCTCTGCAGGATACTTCAGGAGTTGGGAGCGGAAGTGACCGGATATTCTCAGAAGCCACCGACAGATCCATCAATATTCACGCTGACAGATCTGGAAAGTCAGATCCATTCTGTGATCGGAGACATTCGTGATCTGGAGCATATGATACAGGTGTTTAAAGAAACACAGCCGGAGATCGTCTTTCATCTGGCGGCACAGCCGATCGTAAGGGAATCTTACAAAAATCCGGTAAATACTTATGAGACAAATGTTATGGGGACGGTCAATGTACTGGAAGCAGTAAGGCAGTGTGGAAGCGTCCGCTCTTTTTTGAATATAACAACAGATAAAGTTTATAAGAATAATGAATGGGAATGGGGGTACCGCGAAACGGATGAACTGGATGGCTACGATCCGTATTCCAATAGCAAATCCTGCTCAGAACTTGTAACACACAGTTATGAGAAATCTTTCTTGAAAGACATGGATATTGCAGTATCAACTGCGCGTGCCGGTAATGTGATCGGAGGCGGTGATTTTGCAGCAGACCGTATCATTCCGGACTGTGTGCGTGCTGTTTCCGGTGGAAAAAAGATTGCAGTTCGGAATCCACATTCTACCAGACCATATCAGCATGTACTGGAACCATTGGGCGCGTATCTTCTGATCGCGGAAGAACAGTATCAGGACAGCCGGAAGGCAGGATCTTATAATGTAGGACCAGATGACAGAAGCTGTCTGACCACCGGGGAACTTGCAGATCTGTTCTGCACAGCATGGGGAAACGGGGCAGCATGGGAAAATCTCTGTCAGGGAGGTCCTCATGAGGCAAATTTCCTCAAACTGGATTGTTCCCGTATTCGAAACCGGCTGGGCTGGAAACCTCGCTGGCAGGTGGATGAAGCAGTAGTCAACACTGCAAAATGGTATCAGGCATGGCTTGCCGGTCAGAATATGGCAGAATATACGGACTGTCAGATCAAAGAATATTTTGGAATATAAAAGGATAGAAGAAAAGAAAATATGAAAAAGAATAGAGAGGTTATCTGCGCTTTTGCAGCGTGGGTTTTATCGGCATGCTTTTTTATGAGCTGTTTTATGATTCCGGGACTGGCAGAAAAAATCAACAGTCTGGGAAACAGTAACATGCTTGTATATGGAATGTCTCTGATCCTGTTTTGTCTGCTCTTTGTAGCTGGAATGGGAATCGCACACAGGCATGAAGTTGCGGGAAAAACTTTTCCGGAGAATGTCAAAGCCAGAAAAACAGCATTTTGGCTGATGCTGTTTATACAGATTCCGTTCTGGCTGCTTTGTATCTCAGGAGAGACGGAACAGCTTGGATCTGTGGCGGCGAAATACGGATGGCACACACAGCCGGCAGTGATCGCAGCATTTTTGTTTTTGGCAGAACTTGCAATCTTTTTCTGGGCATGTCAAAATGTCTGCTTTCCGGAAAAAGACGGTGAGTGGATTATCCGGCTGGTATATGCAGCGTTGGTGCTCCTCGTTTTTTATAGTATGTACACACCGAATATTTTTGGAAGAGGAGAACTGAGCGATGCTTACCATGGGCACGCATATTTTAATTCTGTCTACAATATTTATCAGGGAATGCCATATACGCATAATGTTACGAGTATTTATGGACATTACGGACTTTTCTTTAAGATTCCAATGGAACTTGTTCATGGTGATTTCAAAGCCTTTGTTGCCATGGTTGCCGGAATTGGAGCCTTTGCACATATCTGTGCATTTCTTATCCTGGAACTGCTGGTCAAAAGCCGTGTGTTGAGGGTACTTGGTGCTTTGGCAGTTACATTTCCTGTACTTGGTATGCGAGGTGGCTTTTACTGGCAGGTTTGGCCGCATCGGGTAATTTTTCCGATGCTGCTGTTTCTGTATGGAGCATGGATCCTCAAAAAAGAGCTGTGCAATTTCTGGACAGCAGTGGGTGGGTATCTGATCTGTCTGCTGGCAATCCTCTGGAATACAGAGACCGGACTGATTCTTACTGTGGCGTGGGCAGGAATGCTTATTTCACGTTTTCTGTCTGTGGGAAAAATAAAGATCCGTAGACTATTGTGGTTAAGCTTTGCACAGTTTGCCGGAATGGCCGGGGCGGTGTTTGGAGCGTATGGAACAGTAAATCTCTATAATATCCTGAAACACAGTCCGGCAAATTCGTTTGAGGACTTTCTGATCCCATTGCTGTCAGGCAGTTATATGACGGGAGTTCTTCATCTGGATATGCCTACAGAACCCAATGCATATATGGCAGTGATCACACTGTTTCTGACCGGAACGGCTCTGGGAATGACCGGCTGGTTCAGTGGAAAAGAGAGACATTGCTGGCAAAAAGAATTTTTGTTTCTTCTGAGTGTCGGATCACTGGGATGTCTGGTGTATTATATTAACCGCCCTGCATATCACAATCTGGACTGCATTACCATGCCGGCTGTGATCATGGCTGCATACTGGGGGCAGAAGGGAATCAAATTTATCAAAAATGAAGAATGGAAAAGCTTTGACAGCCTTTCGCTCAGACATGTGACCGTCAGTGGTGTAGGGCTGATCTGTACGATTGCGGTTCTTGCAATGGCTACCGGAACGGTTCTTCAGTTTGCACAGAACAGCAAGATTAAAGAAAATTATCATAATGTGCAGGAATTTGAGGATTTCGCAGAGCAGATCGCAGCAGTTGTTCCTGAGAATACACCGTCATTTGGTATCAATGTTCCCGAAATCTGCAGCATGCTTCATCGGCGGACAGAATGTTTTACAATGGATTTCAGTGATATGCTCGTTCGCCCGGACAGTTTGAAAGAGCTGAAAGACCAGCTGGAACATGCGGAAGTGCCAGGGGCATTTACCGGAAAATCATCCATGAATATCTGGAAACGGAATGATCCGGAAACATATCGGTGGTTCATGGATCATTATGAACTAAAAGAGACGATTCCTTTTTATGGGGAAAAGTTTCTGTACTATATAAAAAAATAAAATACAGAAGGAGACTATTATGTTTGAAGAAATGACAGAACAGCAGGCCAGAGAGCAGATTCTGGAAATGACAAGAAATTATTGTGAAAAATACCATAACAAAAAGAAACCATATCAGAAAGGTGACCGTATCCCGTATGCGTCCAGAGTTTATGATGCAGAAGAAATGGTAAATCTTGTGGATAGTTCCCTTGAATTCTGGTTGACCGCAGGACGCTATACAGATGAATTTGAACATGCATTTGCAAAATATCTCGGTGTTCGTTACTGTTCCCTGGTAAATTCCGGTTCCTCTGCAAATCTGCTCGCATTTATGACACTGACATCTCCGCTTCTGAAAGAACGGCAGATTCTTCCGGGGGATGAAGTGATCACAGTTGCGGCCGGTTTTCCGACTACAGTTTCTCCGATGATCCAGTACGGTGCGGTACCGGTATTTGTTGATGTAACGATTCCACAGTACAATATTGATCCATCTCTTCTGGAAGCTGCATGGTCTCCAAAGACAAAAGCGGTCATGCTTGCGCATACACTTGGAAACCCATTTGACCTGAAAGCAGTTAGAGAATTCTGTGATAATCATAATCTGTGGCTGATCGAAGATAACTGTGATGCACTTGGATCTGTTTATACGATCAACGGGGAAGAGAAACTGACCGGAACGATCGGAGATATCGGAACTTCCAGTTTTTATCCACCGCATCATATGACAATGGGAGAAGGCGGTGCTGTTTATACAGATGATCCGCTCCTGAACAGAATCGCACGTTCGTTCAGAGACTGGGGAAGAGACTGTATTTGTGCACCGGGACAGGATAATCTCTGCGGACATCGTTTTGACCGTCAGTATGGAGAACTTCCGGTTGGGTATGATCACAAATATGTATACTCTCATTTTGGATATAACCTCAAGGCAACAGATATGCAGGCTGCTGTCGGATGTGCGCAGCTCAGAAAATTCCCGTCTTTTGTGGAAAGAAGAATCCACAACTTTAATTATCTGAAAGAAGCACTGAAAGGTACAGAGGATAAACTGATCCTTCCGGAGGCATGTGCAAATTCAAAACCGAGCTGGTTTGGATTCCTGATCACATGCAAGGAAGGCGTAGACAGAAACAAACTGGTACAGGAGATTGAATCCAGAGGTGTACAGACACGTATGCTGTTTGCCGGTAATCTGACAAAACATCCATGCTTTGATCAGATGCGTGCTTCCGGAAAAGGATATCGTATTGCGGGAAGTCTGGAAAATACGGACCGTATTATGAAAGATACCTTCTGGATCGGTGTATATCCGGGAATGACAGATGAAATGCTGCAGGCGATGGCAGATGCGATCAAGGATGCATTAAACTGATTTACAGCAGAAAGCAGGATGGAAAATAATGATTTTAGATGAAAGACTTCGCTGGATGGGGTTCTGGATGCTGGACAAAATGAAAGGTGGAAAGACCAGAGAATATTATGACCAGATTCGTTATGCCTGGAAAGAAGGCAGCTCTGTTGAGGAGACAGAGAAGAGAATCCAGAATCTGATCGTGCATGCAGTTAAGACTACTGATTTTTATAAAGATTATCCGGAAACCTGTTCTCTTGAGGATCTTCCGGTGGTAAATAAAGATACCTTCCGACAGCAGTATGACCGTTTTGTATCTTCCACATATAAAGATGCACCAGATAACCGGGTAATGTGTACCAGTGGATCGACAGGAACTCCACTCAGAATGATCCAGAATCGTGACAAGATCCGTCACAATACAGCGGGCGGGATTTTTCTCGGAGCGGCAGCCGGATATTATATTGGAATGAAGGAAGCATTTATCCGGGTATGGGTAAATAATGTACGCAAAAGCAAATTTCAGCTTCTGCAGGAAAATCTGATCATGATGGACAGTTCCAGAATGGATGAAAAAGCTCTGGAAGAAATGTTTCATGTGATCGAGAAGAAAAAAGTCAAATGTCTGGTAGGATATTCTTCTGCCCTTGGAGAACTGAGTGAATATATCAGAAAAACAGGAAGAGACTGCAGCAGATGTGTAGTGAAAGCAATTATTCCGATTTCGGAGACAATGCCGGAACCGGTAAGAAGAACTCTGGAAAAACAGTTCAACTGTCCGGTGCGGGCATGGTATTCCAATGAAGAAAACGGAATCATGGGCCTTCAGAACAGGGAAGATGAAGGGTATCATATTGATACAGAAACCTATTATTATGAGATCCTGAAGATGGATTCTGATGAACCGGCAGAACCTGGAGAACTGGGAAGAATCGTGATCACAGATCTTTTTAACTATGCATTTCCGATCCTGCGTTATGACAATGGAGACACGGCAGTTGCGGTCCGGAAAGAAAAAAACGGTCGTTTTAAACTTTATCTTTCAGAACTTTACGGACGACGGAGCGACCTGATCTATGACTGTGAAGGCAAAGCGGTCACGCCGTATATTATTACCAATAATCTGTGGGACATTCAGGGAGTAAAGCAGTATCGATTTATTCAGGAAGATGTCAGAGATTATACGATCTGGCTGAATGGTGATCCGGAAGCAATGGATCGGGAGGAAATCCTGCGTCGTATTCGACCGTATCTGGGAGAGGAAGCCCGCATTAAAGTGGAAATCGTTGATGAGATTCCGGTGCTTGCTTCCGGAAAAAGAAAATACATAGAAAACCGATGTGAAAAATATCAGCAGCATAAAGGATTCTGTGGGTAAATGGCAGGAGGAAACAGTTTGGAAGGCAGAGAACAGAAAAAAGGTATTGCGGTAAATACCCTGTATACGATGGGCGGTCTGCTTTTTATGAATGCAGTGCTCCAGATTGTGATCACTCCGCTTCTTAATAGAATGATGGGAGCAGAACAGCTTGGCGGTCTTTTGTACATTACAGGACTTGTTGCGATCATATGTCCGTCTATCGGGCAGGCTCTGAATAACAGCCGTCTTGTAGTAAGACGGGATTTTGATGTGACCAATGGGGACTATGACTGGCTTTTGCTTGGCTTTGGACTGATCGGAAGTATTGTTGCACTGTTTATGTCCGGCAAAAGCCTGGAAAGTCCGTTGATGGCAGCTGGCGTTTTCCTGATGTTTATGCTGACTGTATTCCGCTATTATGGTGATGTGGAATATCGTCTGAATCTGAACTACCGGAGATATTTTATTTACTATCTTTTGATCGGAATCGGATATCTTGCCGGATTTGGTATATATTGCCTGATCGGACAATGGGTGTGGATCTATCTGATCGGTGAAGCCGCGGCACTGGCTTTTGTCGGTGTTACCGGAAATATTTTTCATCAGTTTTTCAGAAGAAGCGAATTTTTTACGACGGCACTCGGTCGAGGCTTTTTTCTTACGTTATCGTATCTTATTACCAATACGACAATGAATATGGATCGCCTTGTGATCAAACAGATCCTCGGTAATGAACAGGTCACACAGTATTATGTTGTTTCGCTGATCGGAAAGACGCTGGTACTTCTGATCGCGCCAATTAATACGATCGTGATCTCTTATCTTACAAAAAGAAAAGAACGACTGACGCGTTCACAGTTTGGAAAGGCTGTTCTTGCCGGAGGCGGTGTAAGTCTTGTTTTTTTTGTGGCCTGTCAGATCGGAACACCACTTTTTGTGTGGCTGTTTTACAGAAATCTTTATGAGTCGGTAAAAGGAATCGTAACGGTTGTGAATCTTGCGCAGATTCTTGGGCTGTTTTCTGCATTTTTGTTTATACTCGTTCTGACGTTTACAGATGAACGGTGGCAGTTGTGGATTCAGCTTACACATTTTTGTATTTTGCTCGTGTCATCAGTACTTGCGGCACGCACATATGGAATGATGGGATTTGCTGTTGCTTCACTTGGAGCCAATAGTCTCCGTGTTGCAGCAGTAGTGATTCTGGGTATTGTGAAAGCAGGAAAGGATAAAGGAGACAGAAATGCAGACAGGTGAAGTTTTAAGAAGAGAGGTATTTAATCTTCTTGACGCTGCAAAGGGCGGCAGACTGAAAAAATTAAAAGAAGTCAATAAACATGAAATTGTTGAGGGTGTAACAGAAGACTATATGGAAAGAAGAGTACAGACACTTCTTTCTTATGTAAAACAGCACTCTCCTTATTATAAAGAACATCCGGAATGGACGAAACTGGAAGATTTTCCGGTCATGACAAAAGGTGACTTTATCGAACATTATGATGAGGTGCTGGTGGATTGTGTCAGAGAACAGGGAAATCTCTACAGGCTCAGTACCAGTGGTTCTACAGGAACTCCGTTTACAGTACTCTGTGACGGAGATAAAATGAGCCGTGTAAATATGAACTTTATCTCCTGCATGGAACTGAATGGCTTTCGTATGGGAATGAAACGTGGAGAATTTCGTGCGTGGATAAAAGGAAAAAATACGATCAGTAAGTGGAAATCTTTTAAAAATAATCTGATTATGGTGGATATTTCCAATATGGGAGATGAGTCACTGGATAAAATCTGCCGTGATATTGAAAAGAAGAAGATTCAGGTTCTGGTTACGTATTCCAGTGCACTGACGGCGTTGACTCAGTATATCAGAAAAACAGGAAGAGATATCAGCCGCTGGTCTGTTGAAATGGTATTTTCCATGGGAGAAGCACTTCCGCAGGAAACTTATGATCTGACAAAAGAGCTGTTTGGATTTTTTCCGGTACGGTCCTATGGAAATAATGAAAATGGCTTTATTGCAATCCAGCTTGATGAGGATCCGGAATATACGGTTGACCTGTATAATTTTTATCCGGAGATTCTGAAACTGGATTCCGATGAACCGGCGGAGCCGGGAGAACTGGGAAGAATCGTTGTGACAGATTATTATAATAAAACATTTCCAATGGTTCGTTATGATACCGGTGACACAGGGAAAATGCGTGTATATTATGACAAGAACGGCCGGGTGCATGCAAAATATACAGAGATTTACGGACGTCGTGGTTCTCTTATGTATAACACAAAAGGTGAGCCGCTATCAATCCACGTTTTTATGAATACACTGTTGAAGTTCGAAGGAACTGTTTACCAGGCAAAATGCATCCAGTGGAGAGAAAAAGACTATGAACTGTTGGTGAATGCGGACCGTTCCAGACTGGACGAAACAGAACTTCTCGCAGCATACCGATATTACCTGGGTGAAGACGCAGAGCTTCGGATCACCTATGTGGACCAGATCCCGATTCAGGCATCCGGTAAATTTATGGTCTGTGAAAATAAATGGAATGGAAGGAAGCAGGCATAATGAAACAGAAAGTATCGGATTATATAGCGGATCATATAGCAGAGTGGGGAATCCGTGATGTGTTTACCGTAACAGGCGGTGGTGCCATGCATATGAATGATGCTTTTGGACATCATCCGAAACTGCACTGTACTTATCAGCATCATGAACAGGCATGTGCCATGGCTGCAGAGGCTTATGCACGTATGGATAATCGGATGGCAGCAGTCTGTGTGACGACCGGTCCTGGTGCAACGAATGCCATTACCGGTGTGCTCGGCGGTTGGATGGATTCGATTCCTATGCTGGTTTTTTCAGGACAGGCAAGATATGCAACTACGGTTGTAGCGTCCGGGCTGAAACTTCGAAGCATGGGAGTGCAGGAATGTAATATTGTACCGGTTGTGACCTCAATTACAAAATATGCACAGATGATCATTCATCCGGAAGATATCCGGTATCATCTGGAAAAAGCCCTCTATATGGCGGTGAACGGACGACCGGGACCGGTGTGGCTTGATATTCCGCTGGATGTGCAGGGGGCAGTCATTGACACAGAAAAATTGAGAGGATATGATCCACAGGAGAATCCGAAAGAAAAACCGGCAGAAATTTCACAGGATATCATTCAGCAGATTCTGGACAAGATAGAAAAAAGCCGTCGCCCGGTTCTGTTTCCGGGAAATGGAGTACGTCTTGCAGGTGCAATGGATGATTTTCAAAAACTTGTAAATATTCTGGGAGTTCCGGTGATCACCGGAATGAGCAGTGTGGATGCCATGGAGTCTGAACATCCGTATTTTGCCGGAAGAAGCGGAGGAACCGGGACACGTCCGGGAAATTTTGCACTTCAGAACAGCGATGTGCTTCTTTCTATCGGGAATCGCCAGGGATTTGCACAGACCGGTTTTCAGTATCAGGACTGGGCAAGGGGCAGTTATACGATCCTGAATGACATTGATGAAAATGAACTGAAAAAACCAAGTCTCCATGTCAGTCTTCCAGTCTGTGGTGACGCAGGAGATCTGATACGCAAGCTTATCTGTGCGGCAAAACTTCGGGGAGCAGATGAAACAAATCCGTTGTTTAAAGGCAGAGACTGGATACGTCAGTGTCAGGTATGGAAACAGAAATATCCGGTGGTGACAGCGAAACATTATGAGACGGTAGAAGAAGGCTGTACCAATATTTATGCTTTTTATGAAGAACTGTCAAAAGCAATGCAGGAGGGGCAGACACTGATGGTCAGTGTGGGAACTTCCAGAGTGGCAGGAAGTCAGGCATTTCGGGTAAAAAAAGGTCAGCGTTTTATTACAAATCCAAATACTGCGTCCATGGGATTCTGTCTCCCGGCAGCGACCGGAATCTGTGTCGCACAGCCCGGAAAACCAGTAGTCTGTGTGACCGGTGAGGGAAGTCTGCAGATGAATCTGCAGGAATTACAGACAATATGGCAGAACCGTCTTCCGGTAAAATTATTTGTGATCAATAACCAGGGTTATCATTCTATCCGACAGACACAACAGAGTTATTTTGAACCACCGCTGGTGGGAGTTGGAGCAGAGAGTGGAGATCTGAGTTTCCCGGATCTGTCCAAGATCATACCGGCATATGGATTTTCTTATCGGGCAGTGCATGCTGCAGAAGAACTTCCGGAAACACTTCATCAGGTCCTGGAGGAAACCGGGGCATCTGTGTGCGAGGTGTTTGTGACAAAATATCAGAAAACAGAACCAAAAACCTCTGCAAAAAAACTTCCGGATGGAAGTATGGTATCGGCACCGCTGGAAGATATGTATCCTTTCCTCAGCAAAGAAGAACTGGAAGAAAATATGTTTACAGAAACGAATGGAGAAATGCAATGAAACGAATCGTTGTTACCGGAGCAACCAGTATGATCGGAACAGCATTGATCGAAGAATGTATCAGACATGACATTGAGGTTTATGCAGTTGTACGTGCAGGGTCTTCGAAGACAAAACGTCTGCCGGAGAGTGCACGGATACATCAGATAGAATGTGAACTGGAAAAACTGGAAGAACTTCCAGCGAAGATCACCGGAGAATGCGATACGTTTTTTCATATTGCATGGGGAAATACCGGGGAAAATCGAAACAGCAGTACAGAGCTGCAGAGCAGAAATGTCTTTTATACTCTGAAGGCTGTCCGTGCTGCTCATGCAATGGGATGCAAAAGATTTATCGGAGCAGGTTCACAGGCAGAATATGGACCGATGGATGTTCCGCGGATCGCACCGGACAGTCCGGTACATCCGACGACGCCTTACGGTGCGAGCAAGCTCGCTGCAAACCAGCTTTCTTTCATGCTTTGTAAGGAACTTGGAATAGAATGGATCTGGCCGAGAATTTTCAGTGTGTATGGAATATATGAAAAAGAGACGACAATGATCGCTTCTGGTCTGCGCAAAATGCTGAAAGGCGAAAAAACAGAGTTTACCCCTGCAGAACAGAGATGGGATTATCTTTACAGCAAAGATGCAGGGCGCGCATATTATCTGATCGGCGAAAAAGGCAGAGATGGTGCAGTTTACTGTGTGGGAAGCGGGCAGGCACATCCTCTGCGGGAATATATCATGCAGATGGCGGAACTTACCGGAGCGGATTCACCGGGAATCGGCGCGAGACCATATCCGCCGGGAGCAGTGCGGAATCTGTGTGCAGATATAGATAGTCTTACAAAGGATACTGGATTTGTACCGGAATATACCTTTGAAGAAGGAATAAAAGAAACGCTTTGCTGGCTGGAAAGTCAGAATACAGGAGACAGAAAATAATGAGAAAGAAAATTTCGGTGGTAATTCCCACCTATAACGAAGAGGCAAATGTGGTTCCTCTGTCACAGGCGATCATAGAGGTTATGGAGAAAGACCTCAGTGAATATGATTATGAGATCCTGTTTATAGACAACCATTCAAAAGATAATACAAAAGCGCTTCTTCGCGGACTATGTGCAAATAACAGAAAGATCAAGGCAATCTTTAATGCAAAAAATTTCGGACAGGCGAGATCACCGGTGTATGGAATGAAACAGGCATATGGCGACTGTGTGGTACGTATGTGTGCAGATTTTCAGGATCCGGTAGACATGATCCCCCAATTTGTCCGGGAATGGGAAAAGGGAACAAAGATTGTAATTGGAGTGAAGAGTGCAAGTAAAGAACGCCGTGGCATGTACCTGGTGCGTGAATGCTATTACAGACTGATCAATAAGATTACAGATATTGATCATATTGATCAGTTTACCGGCTTTGGTCTGTATGACAGAAAATTTGTGGATGTTGTGCGTGACCTGCATGATCCGATGCCGTATCTTCGAGGCATTATTGCTGAACTGGGATTTGATTATAAAGCGATTGAATATACACAGCCAAAGCGGCGCGCAGGAAAAAGCAAAAATAATTTCTACAGTCTTTATGATTATGCAATGATCGGAATTACTTCTTATTCCAAGGTGGTGATGAGACTGGCAACTTTTGCAGGTTTTATCATTGGAGGACTCAGCCTGGCAGCTGCAGTGGTCTATCTGGTCCTCAAACTCATGTACTGGGATCGCTTTTCAGCCGGAGTAGCACCGATGGTGATCGGTATGTTTTTCCTGGGGGCATTGCAGTTGTTCTTTATCGGACTTCTTGGGGAATACGTTCTGAGCATTAATACCAGAGTTCTTGACAGACCACTTGTGGTGGAAGAAGAACGACTGAATTTTGACGAGCCGGAGGAGGACGAGGAATGACAGATACGCAGAAAAAACCACTGTGGAAAAACGAACTGGTATGGCTGTTTCTGCTCACAAGCGGACTTTTTGCCATTTTGTACAGTAAATTTATTCTGGGTGGATATGCCTATGTGTTTACAGATACAGGAGCAGATACCATGCAGATCAATTATGCCCAGTATAGACTTTTTTCTTCTCTGTTTCGGAGTGGAGAAAGTGGTTATGTGCTGCAGGCGGGACTGGGAATGGATGTGTCATCCTATTATCCGGCATATTTGATTCCCTACAATCTTCTGATCCTGCTTGCTCCGCAGAGACTTCTTCCCTGGGCTGTTCTTGCATCTGCCTATCTGAAGATGATAACGATTTCCCTTGTTGGATATCTGTTTTACAGAAAACTGATGCAGGATGGAATCGGAACTATGGCAGCGGCGCTCGCATGGACCTTTTCCGGTTATGTGATTCTCTGGGGACAGCATTACGGCTTTTGTACCTGTATGGCACTGTTTACAGTCTTTATGTATTTTCTTCAGTGTTATCTGAATGGAGAACAGCGCTGGAAAAGTGCAGGACTCGTGCTCACGGTAACGATGCTGCTGATCTCCAGTTATTATTTCCTGTACATGATCGCTTTTTTTGCTGTATTTTATGTCTTTATTTACAGCATCATGCAGCGATATTCCCTGAAACGTACTGTTGGAAAAGTGGCCGGACTTGGCGGCATGGGAATTCTTGGTGTACTGATCGGAGGTGTGGCACTGGTACCGATCGCAGATACATTTCTGGAGAGTGCCAGGGCAGGGGTACTGGCTGCAAAAGGAACTTCTCATTTACTGAGTCCATATAAAGGAAAAACGCTGGGAACGATCGTGGCCAGATTTTTTTCAAATCATATGCTGGGAATTGACAAAGATTATACAGGATACCTCAATTATTATGAGGGAATGATACTTGCGGTCAGTATCCTGACAGTTTTTGCAGTCAGCTATTTTATTGTAAAGAAAAGCACCCGAGTAAAGGCACTGGTTCTTACGGTGTTTCTGGTCTTCCTGACGATCATGCCGCTTACCAGCCGTATTCTCGTATTTACGAAACATTCCTATCGATGGACGTTTATGATATGTTTTGTGGAAGCACTTGTTATTGGGTGTTTCCTTCAGGAGGTATTCAGAGAAAAGAACAGAAAAACAGTTCTGACCGGCAGCATACTTGCCATTGTTATCTGTGGCGGATTGCTGGCATGGATGTACAGCTTTAAAAATATAAAACCGGACCATAAGGTTACGGCAGGAGTAATAGGATTTTTGGCAGTCTATCTGATATTATTTGCAGTTGGAACTTCTGTAAAAAAAATGTACAGAATTTTTCCGGCTGCTGTATTGCTGGTTCTGATATGTGAGTTGTTTGTTTTGGATTATCCGTCTCTGTGGCATCGTGAATCTCCGACCAGAAATCAGGTGGCAACAGAATATTACAATGATGGGACAAAAGAAGCTGTGGCTATGCTGAAAGAGCAGGATGATTCGGTATACCGTATCGAGAAATCCTATACATCGGCATCAGAAAACGATGGAATGAGTCAGGGCTACAATGGACTTTCGGTGTATATGAGCACCAATCCGGCGTCACTGGTTGCTTATCATAAGATGTACGGACCGGAAACACTGTCCGGTAATTTCGTAGACTTCAATATGGATGACTATATCAGGAGTTCTCTGCTGGGAACGAAATATCTGATCACAGGGACCGGATACCATGCACCTCAGAAGATATATACATCTGTTGGAGAGGCGGGTGGCAGATCAGTCTTTGAGAATCAGTATGCACTTCCATTTGGATATCTGTATGATAAAGAATGGAATCAGGAAGAAGTAAAAGAAATGTCCGGACTGGACAAAACACTGGCTTCTTTGTCTGGCTTTTATTATACGGATGCAGAGGAGACGTCTTCTTATCAGAAGGCGGACCTTCCGGAGCAAACAGACCTGTCGCTGCTGGATTATGCGGATACAGCGACTGACTGTACGATGGAGAAAGGATCAGAAGGCATTACCGTGAGCAATCTCGGCGCAGATCCAAATGTTGTATTTCCAGGCGTGGCGTCCTGTTTTGCAGACAACGACAAGTTGTATGGACTTTCACTGACAGTAGACGCACCTGATGAAACAGAAATGGCTGTTTATTATCAGACAGAGGGAGATGAAGGCTTCTCTGCGGAGAAAGTTTACACATTTAAAGTCACTGAGGACAACAGGACATGGGAACATCTTGTACCTGGGGGAATCACAGAGCTTCGTGTAGATGTAAGTTCTCCGGTTGAATCAGCAGTGATAAATAATTTCGAATTAAAATCCTGCGATATTACGGAAAGTGGTTATACAGCATTGAAGGAATCCGGAGCTGATGAGGTGACATTTTCTGACAGTACATATCAGGCACAGGTAACAAACGATGCATCTGAGAACAAAATGCTGTGTGTTCCGCTGTTCTATCAGAAGGGATGGACTGCACAGATCGATGGAGAGGATGCCGGTGTGTATAATATCAATGAAGGTATGTGCGGAGTGGAAGTTCCGTCTGGAACTCATGAGATTGTATTAAAATATGAAACACCATACCAAAACTATGGCGTGGGAATGACAATCATTGGAATTATAATTTTTATACTGGTCTTTAGTCAGAATTTATATAAATTTTTTGTAAAGTTGTGTTAAAATTCGTTGGAGTGTGTTATAATGGACGCATAGACAACAAAACAGTTGTTTATAAAAATATCATCCAAAATAAACAGCAAAGGGGATGGGACTATGAAATTTATTATTAGTGGAAAGAACATCACAGTTTCCCAGGGACTCAAGACCGCAGTAGAGGATAAACTCGGCAAACTGGAACGGTATTTTACTCCTGACACAGAAGTGGTAGTAACTTTAAGTGTCGAAAAAGAAAGACAGAAAATCGAAGTAACGATCCCGATGAAAGGAAATATCATCAGATCCGAACAGGTAAGCAATGATATGTATGTATCCATTGACCTGGTTGAAGAAGTCATCGAACGTCAGCTTCGTAAATACAAAAATAAAATCGTTGATAAACAGCAGGCAGCTGCAAACTTCCAGAAAGAGTATCTGGACAAGGATTATGAAGAAGATGAAGAGGTTAAGATCATCCGTACCAAGAAATTTGGAATCAAACCTATGTATCCGGAAGATGCATGCGTACAGATGGAACTCCTGGGACATAACTTTTTCGTATTCTTTAATGCAGAGACTGAACAGGTCAATGTAGTATACAAACGTAAAGGAAACACATACGGTTTAATTGAACCGGAATTTTGATTTTAAATCTGAAGTGCAGTCTGGAGCACTTCATATATGCAGTATGAAGTCCCACCCTTCAACTGAGGGGTGGGACTTGTGGGTATTAAATGTAATAGAAGCAGCCGGCATCAGACAAAAGGGAAAGAAGACATGAATAACAAAAAGAATCTCAAAATGAAACCCGTAGGCAGTGAATACATGGAACAGTATAATGCACTTCTTCGTTATGTATTTCAGGTAACTGAGCAGGAGCTGAGTTCCATTGGATGGCAGGAGAGAGAAATTATCCGTGCCAAATTTCCTACCATGGAAAAGGCAGATGTTATAGGATGGTTTGATAATGATACCCTGGTTTCTCAGGTGGCAGTTTATCCGATGCATGTACGGATCTTTGGGCAGACTTATGCGATGGGCGGCCTTACCGGTGTAGGAACCTACCCGGAATATTCCAACATGGGGCTGATGCACAAGCTTCTGGAACAGGCACTCAAGAATATGAAAGAGCGTGGACAGGATATCTGTTATCTTTACCCTTATTCCATACCGTATTACAGACGCAAAGGCTGGGAAATCATTTCTGATAAGATTTCCTATGAAATCAAGGATTATCAGCTCCCGAAGAATCATCAGGTTCCGGGGGATGTCCGCCGTGTGGATACGGAGGGAGAAGAGCTGAAAGAAACCTACAAGCGTTATGCCATGAGAACACATGGTGCGATCCTTCGTGATGATCTGGCATGGAATGAGTACTGGTTGTGGGATTCTGATGATATCATGGCAGCAGTATATTATAATGAAAAAAATGAGCCGGATGGTTATGTGATCTACTGGATAGCCAAAGAAGTATTTCATATTAAAGATATGATTTTTAATAATGAGGAGGCAAGGACAGGTCTCTGGAACTTTGTGGCAGCTCATTTTTCCATGATCAATCAGGTAGAAGGCGATACATATACAGATGAACCGCTGGCATTCCTTCTGGAAGATGCGAGTATCAAAGAAGTGATTTCTCCATATTATATGGGTAGGATCGTTGATTTTGTTTCCTTCATTGAGAAATATCCGTTTAAACCAAGTGTACTTGACCGGGAATGGAAATTCCGCCTGGTCGATCCGATCATGGAATGTAATCAGGGAAATTTCCATCTGATAATCTCAAGGGATGGTCATGGACAGGTTATGCGGATCATGGAGCCATGCGAAGATACGATCAATATTCAGACAATGACCACTATGCTGATGGGCTACAAACGTCCGGAATATCTTGCAAAGATTGGACGTATTCAGGCAGCAGAGTGGACGATTGATATGCTTGAGGATGCGATCGAGCAGCAGACTCCGTATATATCAGATTATTTTTAAAATATTTGAGGAACTCTTGACAATAGTATGTGTGCGTGTTATATTACATATAGAACAAAAGAGATGGACAGGGGATGCGGTGAAAATAACTGCATCTCCTTTTTAGCAATGTGAACCGGAGGTGGCATTATGGCTAAGAGAGATTATTATGAAGTCCTTGGAGTCGGAAGAGATGCCGATGCCAAGGCGATCAAACGTGCATACAGAAAACTTGCAAAAAAATATCATCCGGATATGAATCCTGGTGATAAACAGGCAGAACAGAAATTTAAAGAAGTTACAGAAGCTTACAATGTATTAAGTGATACAGAAAAGAAGAAATTATACGATCAGTATGGTTTTGCTGCATTTGAAGAGGGCAGTGGAAATCCATATGGAGCCGGTGGACAGAATGGAGCCGGAGGCGGTTTTCATGGAGGCTTTGGAGGATTTGACTTTGGTCAGGGCGGCAATGGTTATCATGAGTATCATTTTGAAAATAGTAATATGGGTGATATGGGAGATATTTTCGGAGATATCTTTGGAAATATGTTCCATGGTCAGAAAAACAGTGGATACAGTCGTCAGAGCAGTGGATTTGGCGGACAGGGCTTTCACAGTGGTTTCGGAGGAAGCGGATTTGGAGGGCATACCCAGGAAAAAGGCAGTGACCTCAGGTCTGAAGTAAGTATCAGCTTTGAAGATGCTGCATTTGGATGCGATAAAATGATCCGTCTTTCGGATCCGTCAGGAAGCGGTTCCCAGACACTGCAGGTACATGTTCCGGCAGGTATCGAAAATGGCAAGAGCATCCGTCTGAAGGGCAAAGGAAATCCTGGATTTAACGGAGGAGAAGCCGGAGATCTTTTGTTGAAAGTAAATATTCAGCCAAAGCCAGGATACGAACGGAATGGTATGGATGTCTATACAACAACAGAAATTCCATTCACAACAGCTGTTTTTGGCGGCGAGGCAAAAGTCTCTACATTGTACGGTGATGTGATCTGCCGTATTCCGGAAGGTGCTCAGACAGGAAGGAAGATCCGTCTGAAGGGCAAAGGTATCGTTTCGATGAAAAATCCATCTGTTCATGGTGATCAGTATGTGACGATCCGAATTCAGGTGCCACAGAACCTCAGCCCGGAAGCAAAAGAAAAGTTAAGAGAATTTCAGCAGGTCTGCAGAAATGATGAACGGAAAAGAAGAGGAAGCGTAGCATAAAGACGCTTCCTTTTTAAAATTCTTTATAAAACAACTATGAAATTTTTGTAAAACTGTCCATTTTCGGCATTTTGTGCATTGATTATTTGATAGGATAGAGATATCATAAGCTACAGAAAAAACAGAAGTCCAATGACAGCAGAGTTTTGCTATGAACAGTAACAGACAGGCTGTAGCCGGAAAGGATGGATATTTTGAATTATCTGAAACAATCAAAGCATTTGTGGATCATACCTGCTTATGGAATTTTTTATATGATCTCGTTTATGCTGATGGAGCAGAGCGATGTAAAAATACATATGATTCATTCATTAGCTGATGATAAGATTCCGTTTTGCCCGTATTTTATTATTCCATATGTACTCTGGTACTTTTTCCTGATCGGAACAGTGATTTATTTTGCGGTATTCTGCCCGAGCAAAAAAGAATATTATCAATATCTCGGAACTCTGGGTGTAGGTATGACACTGTTTCTGCTGATCTCTTATGTATATCCGAACGGACAGCATCTGAGACCGGATCTTGGCAGTACCGGAGGCGGTGTGTTTATCAGTGTGATACGTTTTTTGTATAAAATTGATACACCTACCAATATTTTCCCAAGCATGCATGTATTTAATGCAACAGCAAGCTGTATCGCCTTATATCAAAATGAACGGTGCAGGAAAAATAAATTGTTCACGGTAAGCCAGATCATACTTACAATATCGATCGTTTTATCAACGATGTTCCTGAAACAGCACAGTGTGGCAGATGTTATGACTGCACTGATCCTGAATATTCTTTGTTATCAGCTGTTTTACAGAGTGCTTCCTGCAAGAAAGGAACGCCTGGCAGAAGTACTTACACGCAGAGAGATCTGTACGGTTCCGAATCTGCTCAGCACACTTCGACTGTGTCTGGCAGTTGCATTCTTTGGAATATTTGAGAGATATGGTGTAGGAGAGTACCGTACGGTACTTGTACTGCTCATTCTTGCCGCTGCGGCAACAGATGTTCTGGACGGCAGAATTGCCAGATCCTTTAACAGTATCAGCCAGGTTGGACGTATTCTGGATCCGGTGGCAGATAAGGCTATGCAGGGTGTGATGATTGCGTATCTGATTCCAAGATATCCACTGGCGAAGCTTGTGCTGATCCTGTTTGTGATAAAAGAGTGTTATATGACAGTTGCAGGGTGGAAAGTACTGATGGAGACAAAAGAAACGATTGAGGCACAGTGGCATGGTAAGCTGAATACAGCAGTAACTTATGTAGTTGTACTGATCCTGCTGGCAGGACCGAGACTTCCATATTCTACATCTAATGTACTGATTGGAGCCTGTGCAGTCTGCATGGCAATGTCTCTGAGTATGTATGCAGCGCAGTTTCGCGAAATGCTGGAACACCAGAATGGAAGATATCAGCGGAAAATGCAGGGCGGTTTCAGTGGTAATTAAAAGAAAGATTAATTTAAGGAAGGGGTTTCCTCAGAGGGGAGACCACCTTCCTTTTTTGTCAGACTGTCCTTATAACAGAATCAATTTCCTGGAGAAGATTCTGCCGTTCTTCCTGAAATTTCAGCTTTTTATTGAAACGAAAATATTCTTCACAGCCAAAATGACTAATGAAAGATACTGCATTTGCGTTATGACTGAGATCTGAGATCAGAAACAAAATTTCAGGTCCATCACCAAAAGCCGACTCAGCAAAAGAAAAGCCAAGATGCAGCGCCAGAGAAGTGCGGTTTACAGTATCCTGTCGGATCTTGACATTTTCCTCCAGAGCGTGACGCAGGATCGCGATTACTTCTTCCGGAGCAGAAATACGTTCCTGCTGAGTGAGGGAGAGACTTTGCTCAAGAATTCGGGCAATACGTTCCGTGCAGTCTGTTTCCATGCGGTCAAGCAGATGGTTTTCCAGGCGGATTTTTTGAGAAGTTCGATATTGTTCTGTAAAAGCAGCAAGCGTATTTCCTTCAAGAAGTGAGGCTCTGGCCTGACGGAGTACGCTCTGAAGGGCGACTGCGAACTGGTCTTCTTCCCGGAATTTCAGAAATAAGGTGTTCCATCCATCCAGAAGAAGCCCGGCAACAGTAAGACGTTCATCTGTTGGGGCATGGGCTGCCAGCGTGCAGAGTGACTCTACAACGGATTCATCAAGGGATCCGGAGAGAATTTCAGGAATCCGGTAATCCTGACGATATTTTGCGTAAAGCTGGTAATAAGCACCAAAATCTCTTGCAATCTCTTCATCCTGCAGATACTGACGGATCAGGTTTTCATCCGGAGCAAAATGCATATCCTCATATCCGTATAAAATTGCAGAAAGATCTTCCCAGCCACGTGCAGTGACGAAACAGATGTGGTCCGCCGTATTCTCAATATGGTAAAAATGTTCTCTTTTTAAACTCAGGTAAGAAAGAACAGAAGGATGAAGCCCTTTTGCAGATGCATATTCTTTCCATACATTGAGATCTGGTTCAATATCGATTCGTTTTACGCGGTCCAGAGTGACAATATCAAATTCTCTGGCAGATTTATTGTATTCAACAGGATTTCCGGCGGCAGCAATGATCCAGCCAGATGGAACCGGATGGGTACCAAATGTTTTATTTTGCAGAAACTGCAGCATAGTGGGAACCAGCGTTTCGGATACACAGTTAATCTCATCGATAAAAAGGATTCCTTCTTTACAGCCGGTTTCTTCTATCTTTTCATAAACAGAAGCAATGATCTCGCTCATGGTGTATTCTGTTACGGAATATTCTTTTCCCTGAAAATTCTTTTTTACAATGACAGGGAGACCGACAGCACTCTGGCGTGTATGATGTGTAATTGTATAAGCAACCAGTCCGATTCCACATTCTCTGGCGGCCTGTTCCATGATCGCTGTTTTGCCGATACCGGGCGGCCCGATCAGGAGAATCGGCCGTTGTCTGACAGATGGCAGGAGATAATGGCCATTAGAATCTTTACGAGTATAGACTTGTATGGTTTGGAGAAGTTCCTGTTTTGCTTCTTTGATATTCATAAAATGTGGTATCCTTTCTGCATCTGAGATGATGCAAGATTATGTTTCATCCATATATAACTTATGTGCCCAGACCGGAACTTTCTGATGCAGGGCCTTTTCACGGTAAAAAATAAAAGCAGTCTGATAATCTGTCGGTCTTTCGGGATAAATACCATCTCCGTCTGTGAAGTACAAAAGTCCTTTCAGATTACGGAGAGCTCCGGTGTTACGGAGATCCTGCACATATGCAAAAACAGGGCGGAAATCTGTGCCGCCACGACCGTGGATCGTGATATGTGTCAGATAATTTTTCCAGTCATCTTCGCAGGTAACATGTATAACGTCCTGAATAAAGCTGTCACACTGAATGATGTAAAGGTTCATTTTGCGGAAAAAATTTTCGTGATCACTGAGAATCCCATAAGTCTCTTCCATAAAACGCCGGACTGTAGCGGCGGAGCAGGAACCGGAAGTATCGATCGCAATGACGAGTTCTTCCATGCGGTTTACTTCCTGGTATTCCAGATGTTCAATGAGTGGCATATTGCCATAATGTTCCAGACCATAGAGATAAGGAATATAGTCAAAACTTTCTGTATCTGTATGAAGTTCCTCGCGGTGAACGGCAAAATGTCTGAGAAAACGATGAAAATCATAGCGGTGTTTTTCTCGCAGACTGATTTCTTCCTGCAGACTCCCCGGGGAAGCGCCTCTGCCGTCAGAACCGTAGAGACCGAAACCACCGGTACCATAACTGTTGTTCCAGAGATTTTTCATCTGTTCGAGAAGCTTCTTACGGTCAGCCTGTTTCCAGAACTGATGATCATCCATTGCACAGGTTTCCGGCAGCTCAGGATTCTGCGAATAAAGTATAGCCGGACGATATTCTTTTTTCTCATGATGGATCAGTCGATATACAGCAAGGTCGCAGGCCTGATCCCATCGCTGAGCTTCAGAAGGTATCTCCAGGATCAGATGAAGGAAAAGACAGTGATACAGCATATGCAAAAAAAGCTTTTCCAGAGTATCGGGATCATCCTGAAACGTTTTTATAAGAAAATCCGGGCAGAAATAGATGACACTGCCATCTGTGCCGGCAGAGGATGTTTCTGAGGATTCCTGAAAGGAAAAATTCCAGAGAAGATGACGAAAAAAGGGATATCTGACAGAAAGCTGTTCACGTACAAAATTCCATATTTTTTCATAAAGACCGGAGGTGTCCGGAGAAATAGGATGTTTCATAATCTTACTCCTTATCTGTATCAGAAGGTAAAGTCATGGTCATGAAAGCCAAAGTGGTCTTTTTGGAATTCCAGAAAGAAGGAAAGAATTTCTTCCCGGTGGAGCCGGACGGCTTCCTCAATAAATGTGTCGAGTGCGGATTCTGTGATCGATACAAACTGACAGAGTTTCTGAATACGAAAAAAATCATCCTGACGGATCAGTTCGATTATGGCAGGCCGGAAACGAAGGGAAAGATAATGCTGATATTTTTCTTTCCATACAGGATCCTGAACTTCCGTAAAACGTTTTAATGCAATAGCAAGACGCCTGGCTTCCTGACCGGCAGATTCAAATTCTTTTTCGCAGTTGTCCATGAAGAATGCTCCTTTCAAAAATAGTGAATAATTATTTAACCGAATCAAGTAAGTTCCCTGCTTCAATTGCGAATATCCGCTTGACCAGATGAAAGTTACTAAAAAGGATTAAATTCAGTGTATCATTTCGGTGGGAGTTGTCAATGGAAAAGAAATAAGGTATAATCACCATAGTTGTATGACAGTGATATAATTCTAAAGAGAATGATAATGGAGGAAAACATGGAAAACGTATTTATTATGGATCATCCGCTGATCCAGCACAAAATTTCTATGCTTCGTAACAAAAATACAGGAACAAATGAGTTCCGTAAACTGATCGAAGAAATTGCAGTCCTTATGGGATATGAGGCACTGAGAGATCTTCCACTGGAGGATGTGGAAATTGAAACTCCGATCGAGAAATGTAAATCCCCAATGATCGCCGGAAAGAAGCTGGCAGTTGTGCCGGTACTTCGTGCCGGACTTGGTATGGTAAACGGTATCACAACGCTGGTTCCGTCTGCAAAGATCGGTCATATCGGCCTTTACAGAGATCCGGAGACACATGAACCACATGAATATTACTGCAAACTTCCGGATCCGATCGAACAGAGACTGATCGTGCTGACAGACCCGATGCTTGCAACCGGTGGTTCTGCGGTAGATGCAGTCAGAATGATCAAACAGCATGGTGGAAAGAATATTAAATGTATGTTTGTCATCGCAGCACCGGAAGGTCTGGAACGACTTCACAGAGAACATCCGGACGTGCAGATCTATGTAGGACATCTGGATCGTGAACTGAATGAAAATGCTTACATCTGCCCGGGACTCGGTGATGCAGGTGACCGTATTTTCGGAACAATCTAAGAGACAGCGGAGAAGCAGAAAATAATGACAAAAGAAGAACTGGCACTGGAAGTGATCGCCCGGCTGAAAAAAGAATATCCGGATGCAGGCTGTACACTGGATTATGATCAGGCATGGAAACTGCTTGTGAGTGTCCGTCTTGCAGCGCAATGTACAGATGCAAGAGTTAACGTAGTTGTAGAGGAGCTTTATGCGAAGTATCCGGATGTGGCATCGCTGGCGGCTGCAGAGCCGGAGGAGATCGAGGAGATCGTCCGGCCGTGTGGACTTGGCAGAAGCAAAGCCAGGGACATCAGTGCATGTATGAGAATCCTTCATGAACAGTATGATGACAACATCCCGACAACTTTCGAGGCACTTTTGAAACTTCCCGGCGTAGGACGCAAGAGTGCCAATCTGATCATGGGAGATGTTTTTGGCAAACCGGCAATTGTTACAGATACGCATTGCATCCGGCTTTGTAATCGAATCGGGCTTGTGGATGGAATCAAAGAACCAAAGAAGGTGGAAATGGCCCTGTGGAAGATCATTCCACCGGAAGAAGGAAGTGATTTCTGCCATCGCCTTGTGTACCATGGACGTGAGGTGTGTACAGCGAGAACAAAACCGTATTGTGACAGATGCTGTCTGGAAGACATCTGCGCGAAAAATATATAATGATCTAATCGGCTCCTCAGGATATGAGGAGCTGATTCTTTAAGAAAAGGAGAATTCTGTGATATGAAATATGCAATCATCGGAGCTGGCGGAACCGGCGGAAGTCTTGGCTTTTTTCTGACGAAGGCAGGAAAAGATGTAACCCTCATCGCCAGAGGAAAACACCTTGAGGCGATCAGAAAAAATGGTCTGGGCATGGAACGCCTGTGGGATCATAAAAGAGAAATGATTCCGGTAAAAGCATGCACAGTGGAAGAATACAGTGATACACCTGATGTGATCCTGGTCTGTGTAAAAGGTTATTCTATGACGGAAACAATTCCGGTGATCCGGAAACTTGCAGGAAAAGATACAGTAGTCCTTCCAATCCTCAATATTTATGGGACAGGAGGAAAACTTCAGAAAGAATTTCCGGAACTGACAGTGCCGGATGGATGTATCTACGTATCTGCCAATATTCTGGAGCCGGGTGTGATCCTGCGACATGGAAAAATTCTCCGTGTTGTCTTCGGTGCGAGAAAACCGGAAGAAGAGACGGAAAAGATGCGTGAAATTGCAAAAGATATGGCATGTGAAAATATAGAAGTGATTCTCTCTGAAGATATTCGCAGAGATGCTATGGTAAAATTCTCTTACGTATCTCCGATCGGAGTAGCCGGACTTTACTGTAATGCGACAGCAGCAGATTTTCAGAAAGACGGAGAGGCAAGAGAAATGTTTAAAGCTCTGATCACTGAGATCGTAGCGCTGTCCCATGCGATGGGAATTGAATTTCAGGAGGATCTTGTGGAGCGAAATCTGAAGATTGTGGCACCACTGGCACCGGAGGCAACCACCTCTATGCAGAGAGATGTGTATGCGGGCAAAAAATCAGAAATAGATGGTCTTGTATATGAAATCGTCCGTCTGGGAAAAGAATATGGTGTCCCACTTCCGGAATACGAAAAAGCGGCGGCACGTTTTCATGAACAGGGACTCAAATAAACGAAGGAAGTGATAAAATGCGGAAAATGAAGAGGGTGGAAGATTCCCGCACTGAAAACACCTATTTGATCATGAATAAGCATATCAACAGCTATGGACGTCTGTTTGGTGGTGTCCTCATGCAGTGGATTGATGAAATGGCCGGGATTGTGGCTCACCGCCATGCAGGAACGATCGTCACAACAGCCTGCGTGGACAATCTGAACTTTAAGGCAGGCGCTTATCTTGGAAATACTGTTGTCCTGATCGGAAAGATGACATACGTGGGAAGAACATCCATGGAAGTACGGATCGATACATATGTGGAAGATTCTGACGGTATGCGCAAGATGATCAACCGTGCATATGAAGTTATGGTGGCGCTTGATGAAAACGACAACAAAGTCGAAGTACCGGGGCTGATCGTTGAGACAGAGGCTGAAAAGGCAGAATGGCAGGGTGCGGAAAAACGTTATGCACTCCGAAAGAAAAGAAGGATTGAAGGATTCTGAGAAATTTTCTGATAGGAATGTTACAGGAGAAAACAGATGGCAAAAAGAATTGGCATCATATCTGATACACACGGATTGCTGAGACCGGAAGTGATCAGCATACTTAAGACATGTGACTGCATTTTACATGCAGGAGATGTTGACCGGCCGGAAATCCTTGACCAGCTCCGGTATCTTGGCAGTCTTTATGTCGTGCGTGGAAATAATGACCGTGACTGGGCCGAAAAGCTTTCAGTTACACTGCGATTTAAAATAGAAGGAACGGAATTCTTTATGACACATAATAAAAAAGATGTTGCATGGGATCTGGGTACAGCGCAGGTTGTTATTTTTGGACACAGTCATCATTATTTTGAAAAAATGATCGATGGACGGCTGTGGTTGAATCCGGGAAGCTGTGGCAGGAGTCGTTTTGGCGGAGAAGTCACCATGGCTCTTATGGAAATTGACAATGGAAACTGGAATGTCAGAAAAATCAATTTTTCTGCATAAAAACGAACATATATTTGCTTTTGGATAATTTGTCCCGTTTTATCGTACATTAAATATGAGATACTCCCAATATAAGAAACAAATGTTCGGAAAACATGTTCGGTATAAAGGGAGGAAACCACGATGGTCAACACAGCAAATGCAGAAGGAAGAGTTTACAGGGCAGAGAGAAGTCGCGGAAAGAAGAATCGCAGGAAATTTTCCAGTATCATGGCGATGGTATTAGGGGCGATCGTTACAATAGAGATCATGATCATGGGTGCGATGGTTTTGAAATTGGATTTTCATTCTGCAGACAGGATTGCCCTGGCACTTGGCTTTATGGTATTATATTCAGGTGTAGTCATAGCATTGGCAGATAAATAAGGGAGAATGTATGCCGAGATCATTTAATCAGAAACTCAAAATTTTATATCTGATGAAGGCATTTGAAGAGAAGACGGACAGAGAACATCCGATATCCGTAGCTGAGATCATAAAATATATGGACAGTTATGGAATCAGTGTGGAGCGTAAGGCTGTCTACGATGATATAGAGACACTGAGGGTGTTCGGAATGAAGATTGAGAATCGAAGAGGACGTCCTTCGGGATATTTCCTTGCGGACAGAAAGTTTGAACTTCCGGAATTGAAGATTCTGATGGACGCAGTGCAGTCATCCAGATTCCTGACGCAGAAACAGTCCCGGGAACTTCTACGCAAACTGGAAAGTCTGACCAGTGTCAGTGAAGCGAGGAAACTTCAGTATCAGACTTATACAGTACCGGGAGTGAAGTCACCGAACAATGAAGTATATCAGAATATTCAGGGGATTTATGATGCAATTGCGGAGAACCATCAGATCGGTTTCCTGTATTATGAATGGGATTTTTCTAAGAATCTGAAACAGAAACGCGGTGGAGAAAGATACAGAGTAAGTCCGTGGAAATTAATCTGGAAGAACGAAAATTATTATTTGCTGGGTATGGACGAGAAAAGTGAGATCGTCAAACATTATCGTGTTGACAAGATCAAACATCTGAATATTGAGAAAGCTAAAAGAAATGGAGAGAGCATTTTTCAAAATTTTGATATGGAGAAATTTTCAGCCGGAACTTTTGGAATGTTTGGAGGAAAAGAAACTCCCGTCCGGATGGAATTTGAAAACCGTTTTGTTGGTGTGGTCCTGGATCGTTTTGGACAGGATGTCATGCTGATTCCCCGGGATGAAAAGCATTTTTCGATGCAGACGCACATCAGCGTCAATCCGAAATTCTTTGGCTGGCTGGCCAGCCTTGGAACAGGGGCAGTGATCATATCACCGGAGAATGTACGCAGAGAATATATATCATTTATGAAGAATACTCTGATGAATTATGGAGAAGAATAGAATATGACCGTTAAATCAAGACTTTTGGAAATTCTGGAGAAAGAGAAGGGTGAGACCCTTTCAGGAGAAAAGTTAGCCGAGGAGCTTCACTGTACCAGGGCTGCAATCTGGAAAGCTGTGAAATCTCTTCGGGAAGAAGGATACATGATAGAGGCGGGACCAAATAAAGGCTATATGCTGGTGAAAGCGAATGATCGACTTTCCGTTGAAGCAATACGGCCTTTTTTGTCGTTTCCGGAGGTTTATATCAAAGTTTATCAGGAAGTGGATTCTACGAACCGTGCAGCGAAAGCGGCTGCTGTTACCGGAGAAGCCGGTCATGGAAGCTTTGTGCTGGCGGGATGCCAGACAGAAGGACGTGGCCGGCGGGGACGCAGTTTTTATTCACCGCAGGATGCAGGAATCTACCTGAGTGTGATCCTCGAACCGAAAGGCAGTCTTCAGGAGAGTCTGCTTCTGACTGCAGAGGCGGCAGTGGCAGTTTACAGAGCAGTAAAGAAAATTACCGGAGTTGAATTGGATATTAAGTGGGTTAATGACCTTTATCATAATGGAAAAAAAGTCTGCGGCATTCTTACAGAAGCAGTCACAGACTTTGAGAGTGGAAATATTGAATTTGCCGTGGTCGGAATCGGGTTGAATATTTTTGAGGCAGCGGACGGGTACCCGGATTCGTTAAAAGGAATTGCCGGTGGAATATATGAGAACCGGGAAGCTGCGGGAGAGCTTGACCGCAGCCGACTGGCCGCAGAGATTGTAAATGCCCTGCTTGAGGAAACCAGAGAACTGAGACTTCCACAGGAATATATAGAACATAATCTTGTGCCCGGAAGGGAAATCTGTATTTCGGACGGAGATAAGATCCGCAGAGCGAAAGCACTGGAAATATGCCCGGATGGAAGACTGAAGGTAGAGGAAGCAGACGGTTCCTTGTCGGTTCTGTCCTATGGAGAAGTATCAATTATAATATGAAGTTATATTAAATATAATTGTGAAATGTGCATAATTTTGCATTCCATTTTGAGACAAAATAGGGAGAATGGATATTGACTTTTTTTTGACAAAGAGCGTAAAATAAGTGCAACAAAGGCAGACCGGTCATACCAATTTAATGACAATCCGGTCGAGAGAAAAGGAGGGAGAAAGACGGGAAATTTATCAGCCACACTGGCAGAAGAGCTGGAAAGCAAGACTGCCTTTACGATACCGGTGTTTGGCGGAGTGCCGATCGCAGAGAGTGTAGTTGTTACATGGGTGATCATGGCAGTGCTGTTAGTACTTTCACTGATACTGGTTCGTAATCTCAAGGTTGAGAATCCAGGCAAGAAACAGCTTCTTCTGGAATCAGGAGTAAGTTTTCTCTTGAATTTCTTTGAAGGAATTCTTGGAGAAGAGGGAAAAAGATATATCCCTTATCTGATGTCTACCGTTATCTATATTGGAATTGCCAATATAGCAGGTGTCTTTGGTTTTACACCACCTACAAAGGATATGAATGTGACCATAGCACTTTCGCTTATGAGCATTATTCTGATCGAGTACTCTGGTTTTCATAAACGAGGACTCAAAGGATTTCTGCATAGTTTTGCAGAGCCGGTTCCGATCATGCTTCCGATCAATATTCTGGAGCTGGCAATCAGGCCGACATCATTGTGTATGCGATTATTCGGTAATGTTTTGGGAAGCTTTGTAGTAATGAAATTGCTTGAATTTATATGTCCGGCAATTCTTCCCATACCATTCAGCCTGTACTTTGATTTCTTTGACGGATTCATCCAGGCATATGTATTCGTATTCTTAACATCACTGTTTATCAAGGAAGCAATTGAATAATCAGGATAAACAGATATCAAATTAAGAAAATTCATTATTTTTGTCAATCGAGGAGGAAAAAATTATGTCAACATTAGTAGCAATCGGAGCAGCAATCGCAGTTCTTACAGGTATCGGAGCTGGTATCGGTATCGGCCTCGCAACTTCAAAAGCAGTAGAAGCAATCGCAAGACAGCCTGAAGCAGAGAGTAAGATCAGTAAGAACCTTCTGTTAGGATGTGCACTTGCCGAGGCAACAGCTATCTACGGTTTCGTAATCGGTCTTCTGATCATCATCATGCTGGGCTAATAGAAAAGATATAGACAATGAGAATGAATCAGGATAAGAGAGGCAGGTGGACCAGGTGATAAAGATTGATATCAACCTTGTCTTCACAATCATCAACCTGTTGGTTCTGTATCTTTTGATGAAGAAGTTTTTATTCGGACCGATCATAAATGTGATGGACCAGAGAAAAGCGATGATCGACCAGCAGTTTGCAGAAGCAAAGGAACGACAGGATAATGCAAAAGCACTTCAGGAACAGTATGAGGGTGCTTTAAAATCTGCAAAAGAAGAATCCTACCAGATCATGGAACAGGCCAGAAAAGAAGCAAAAGCTCAGGCAGACCATACAGTAGAAGAGACAACCGCAAAAGTAGATGCCATGCTTGCAAAGGCACAGGAAGACATCCGTATGGAACGCGAGAATGCAATGCGTCAGATGAAAGGCGATGTTGCAGAGCTTGCTATGAAAGCTGCAGCTAAGGTCATTGGTAAGAACAGTGGAGCAGATCAGGATTTATCCTTATATGATCAATTTATAGAAGAAGCAGGTGATCCGGATGACAGCGACCGCCGTTAATTATGCAAAAACACTGTACGAGCTTTCTGTTTCGACAGAAGCCGTACAGACAACAAAAGAAATATTCCGTGAGGTTCCGGGGTTGGCAGAGAGCCTTGAGAACCCACTGGTGCCTTTTGAAGCAAAGAGCAGAGTGATCGACAGAGTGATCCCTGATGAGATGAAGAATTTCATTAAGGTTGCCTGCAGACACAGAAACATCGGTCTTCTGAATGAGATCTTTGAAAATTATGAAGAAATCTGCAGAAGACATAAGAACATCCTGCATGCAGTGATGCGTTATGTAACACCGCCGAAGGATGAACAGCTGAAAGGCATCAAAGCATTTTTGTGCCGGGAATTTCAGGCTGAACAGGCCGAAATAGAGATGATAGAAGACAAAAGTCTGATCGGAGGATTTGTCCTCCAGGCAGACGGACGTGAATTTGACTGGAGCATGCGGGGACGTTACCGTATGTTACAACAGAAACTGACCCGGAGGTGAACACGTTGAGTGCAATCAACCCAGATGAGATTATTTCTATTCTAAAAGAAGAAATAGAAAATTATGATGAGATCAGCCAGAACCAGGAAGTGGGAACGGTTATTTCTGTAGGTGACGGAATTGCAACCGTATACGGAATTGACCATGCCATGTATGGTGAGGTTGTAGTATTTGAAAACGGACTCAAGGGAATGGTTCAGGATATCCGTACAAACAGCATGGGATGCATCCTGTTTGGTAAAGATACCGGAATCAAAGAGGGAACCAAAGTAACCAGAACCGGAAAACAGGCAGGTATTCCTGTTGGTAATGGATATGTAGGAAGAATCGTAAATGCCCTTGGCGCTCCGATAGATGGAAAAGGCGAGATCAAAGAAGAAGGATATCGCCCGGTAGAGAATCCTGCACCAGGAATCATCGACCGTAAATCCGTAACTGTACCGCTGGAAACAGGTATCCTTTCTCTGGATTCCATGTTCCCGATCGGCCGTGGACAGCGTGAGCTGATCATCGGTGACAGACAGACCGGTAAAACTTCTCTTGCAATTGATACGATCCTGAACCAGAAGGGTAAGGATGTACTTTGTATTTATGTAGCAATCGGACAGAAGGCATCTACCGTTGCAAAGGTTGTATCCAACCTCGAAAAATACGGTGCGATGGAGTACACAACAGTATTCTCCTCAACAGCCAGTGACTGTGCACCGCTTCAGTACATTGCACCTTATGCAGGAACAGCACTTGCTGAGTTCTTTATGTATCAGGGAAAAGATGTGCTGATCGTATATGATGACCTTTCTAAACACGCAGTAGCATATCGAGCACTGTCCCTGTTGCTGGAACGTTCTCCGGGACGTGAGGCATATCCTGGTGATGTGTTCTACCTGCATTCCAGACTTCTGGAGAGATCCAGCCGTCTGAGCGATGAAAAGGGCGGCGGTTCTATTACAGCTCTTCCGATCATCGAGACACAGGCAGGTGATGTATCTGCATATATTCCGACCAACGTAATTTCTATTACAGATGGTCAGATTTTCCTGGAGAGCGACCTGTTCTTCTCCGGTATGAGACCGGCCGTAAACGTCGGACTTTCTGTATCACGAGTTGGTGGTGCAGCCCAGACAAAGGCAATGAAAAAAGCATCCGGAAGTGTTCGTATCGATCTTGCTCAGTACCGTGAGATGGAAGTCTTCACACAGTTCAGTTCTGATCTGGATGAAGCAACAAAGGCACAGCTGGCATACGGCGGATGCCTGATGGAACTTCTGAAACAGCCGCTGTGTAATCCACTTGCACTCCACGAACAGGTAATTACATTGTGGACAGCAACTCATAAAAAAATGGTTCATGTGGATAAAAAGAATGTGAAACAGTATCAGAAAGATCTTCTGGCATACTTCGATAATGTTTACCCGGAAATCGGTAAAGAAATCGAAGAGACTAAGGTACTCAGTGATGAACTGGGAGAAAAGATCCTTCAGGTTGCAGATGAGTTCAGGGATCGTGCAGCTACCAAATAAATTATTTGTAAAGAATGCGATTACTGTGAAATGACAAGTTTGTCAGAGACAGTAACCGGCAGGAGGAATTTATGGCAAATGCAAGAGAAATAAAGAGCAGGATAAGCAGTGTCCAGGACACAATGAAAATTACCAATGCCATGTATATGATTTCCTCTTCCAAAATGAAAAAAGCCAAAAAGATACTGTCGGATACCGAGCCGTATTTCTACAATATGCAGAGTGCGATCGCACGTATCCTCCGACATATTCCGGATATACAGCATCCGTTTTTCAGTGTCCGTCACCTGATTCCTACAGAGGAACGTAAGATTGCGACGATCGTGGTAACAGGTGATAAGGGTATGGCAGGTGCCTATAACCACAATATTACCAAGATGACAGAGGAATTTATGGCCAATACTCCTGGCCACCATAAACTGTATGTCCTTGGTGTTGTAGGAAGACAGTATTTCAGTAAAAAAGATGTCGATATGGATGGAAGCTTCCGTTATACTGTACAGAAGCCAACCATGCACAGGGCAAGAATGATCAGTGAGGAAGTTATAAGAGGCTTTCTGGAAAGAGAAGTGGACGAGGTGCATATCATCTATACACAGATGCAGAATGCAGTTGTGATGGAACCGGTAAATATGCAGCTTCTTCCTTTAAAAAAGACCAGCTTTTCACCGATTGATATACCGGCAGAGGTTCATCAGGAAGAAATAGAAATGTTTCCTTCCGCTGATGGAGTGCTGGATATCATGATTCCAAATTATCTGACCGGTGTGATCTACGGATGTCTTGTTGAGGCATATGCAAGTGAGAACAATGCGAGAATGACAGCAATGCAGTCTTCAACAGACAGTGCAAAGAAAATGCTCCAGGATCTGTCGATCCAGTATAACAGGGCACGTCAGGCAGCGATCACACAGGAGATCACAGAGGTCTGCAGCGGTGCAAAGGCTCAGAAAAGGAAGTGACGAGGATGAGTAAAGGTAAGATCGTACAGGTCATGGGACCTGTTGTAGACGTTGTTTTTGAAGATGGAGATCTGCCGGATATCAAGGATGCTCTTGAAGTTGAAAACAACGGTAAAAAATGTGTTATGGAAGTTTCTCAGCATCTGGGAAATGATGTGGTTCGATGCATCATGCTGAGTGCCAGTGAGGGACTTCAGAGAGACAGAGAAGTAATTGCTACAGGAAGTGGAATCAAAGTTCCTGTAGGTGACTGTACTCTGGGAAGACTGTTCAACGTTCTCGGGGAGACAGTAGATGGTGGAGAATCTCTGGATGATGCAGAGCATTGGGTAATCCACAGAGATCCGCCGAGTTTTGAAGAACAGAAACCGGCAGTTGAGATCCTGGAAACAGGAATCAAAGTCATCGACCTTCTTGCTCCTTACGCAAAGGGTGGTAAGATCGGTCTGTTTGGTGGTGCCGGTGTTGGTAAGACAGTCCTGATTCAGGAGCTGATCCAGAATATCGCTACCGAGCATGGTGGATATTCTATTTTCACCGGTGTTGGTGAACGTTCCCGTGAGGGTAATGACCTTTGGAGTGAAATGAAAGAATCCGGCGTACTTAAGAAAACAGCCTTAGTGTTCGGACAGATGAACGAGCCGCCGGGATCCCGTATGCGTGTTGCGGAAACAGGTCTTACTATGGCAGAATATTTCCGTGATACAGAACATAGAGATGTCCTTCTTTTCATTGATAATATCTTCCGTTTTGTACAGGCAGGTTCCGAGGTATCCGCACTTCTTGGACGTATGCCTTCCGCAGTAGGTTACCAGCCGACTCTGGCTACAGAGATGGGTGAACTGCAGGAGCGTATCGCATCCACAACATCCGGATCCGTTACTTCTGTACAGGCAGTTTATGTACCGGCCGATGACCTGACTGACCCGGCACCGGCAACAACATTCGCACATCTGGATGCAACGACAGTTCTTTCCCGTAAGATCGTTGAGCAGGGTATTTACCCGGCCGTAGATCCACTGGAATCTACATCCCGTATTCTTGAAGCAGATGTTGTAGGTGAAGAGCATTACGAAGTAGCACGCCGTGTACAGGAAATCCTTCAGAAATACAAAGAGCTGCAGGACATCATTGCAATCCTTGGTATGGAAGAGCTCTCTGACGAAGATAAAAATACTGTATTCCGTGCAAGAAAGATCCAGAAATTCCTTTCTCAGCCGTTCCATGTAGCTGAGAACTTCACAGGTATTCCTGGAAAATATGTTCCGCTTAAAGAAACAATCCGTGGATTCAAGATGATCATCGATGGTGAGATGGATGAATATCCGGAAAACGCATTCTTCAATGTAGGAACTATAGACGAAGTAGTTGAAAAAGCAAAAACTCTGGAACAGTAAGGAGTGAGGCTTATGCAGAATACATTCGGTCTTGAGATATACGCTGCAAACAGACAGTTCTTTTCCGGAAGAGCGCAGTCACTGATCATACCGGCGGAAGATGGACAGAAAGAATTTCTTGCTCATCATGCGAATATGATCTGTGCCATTGTTCCGGGAGAGCTTCGTTTTCAGGATGCGAAAGGAAATTGGGAGACAGTGGCAGTGAGTTCCGGGTTTGTAGAGATGATCAACAACCGTGCAAAACTGTTCTGTCTGACGGTAGAACGTCCGGAGGAAATCGACATCCGAAGAGCTGAAGAGGCTCGTGATCGTGCTGAAGAGCAGCTCCGTCAGCAGCAGAGTATTGTAGAATATCACAGAAGTCAGGCTGCGCTTGCAAGAGCCATGACCCGGCTCCGTGTAACAAAAGAATTAAAATGATATCAGGGTTCCAAAGGCCATAAATAGAGTTAAAAAGAGAATTGCTATTATATAGTGATTCTCTTTTTTTGACGAAAAAACGAAAATGGCTCCATATATAGCGCATTATGTTAATTGTAAAGAAAATTTGGCTGTGTTATACTCTCTTATACGATATTAAAATCTATAATGCGATTTCAACCGTGCGAAGGAAGAAAATTGGTATTATTGACAGGAACAGTTACTGTGAACGGTAACTGGCAGTATGAAAGGTTAAGTAAGAATGGCAAGTATGAAAGATGTGGCGCAGAGAGCCGGAGTAGGAGTCGGTACTGTGTCGAGAGTTATCAATGACAGCGGATATGTGTCTGCTGATACACGCAAAAAGATAGAACGGGCAATCGAAGAACTGGGATATACACCAAATGAACTGGCAAGAAATCTGTTTCGTAATCGGACAGGAATAATAGGTGTTCTGATTCCGGATCTTGACCACCCTTTTTTCTCCGCGTTCGCACGGGAAACAGAGCTTTCGCTTTATAAACTGGGATACAAAACAATGATCTGTAATACGGTCGGAAGCAGTAATCGAGAGCGTGATTATCTGAATATGCTCGACCGAAATATGGTAGATGGGATCATTACCGGTGCACATACACTCCATAAAACTGAATATGCGAACAGAAAGCATACGATAGTTGCTCTGGATCAGGATTTCGGACCGGAAATTCCTATAATTGGGTCAGACCATCTGTATGGAGGAAAGCTTGCAGCTGAGATCATGATCAAAAACGGATGTAAGCGGATCATACAAATAACAGGTATCGCACCGAACGTAGCTGCCAATGACAGGCATACAGTATTTGAAGAGTCATTGAAAGCACATGGAATAGAAGTCTTGAATATCGAGATGGAATGGAATAAATTTGACCATCAGTCCTACTGGGACGCTGCAAAAGAAGCAATAGAAAAATATCCGGATGCTGATGGTGTGTTTGCGGCAGATCAGCCTGCACTGTGTTATATGCATCTTGCAATACAGGCAGGAAAAAGAGTGCCGGAAGATCTGAAAGTGATCACTTACGATGGAATGGATGTCAGCAGGCTTTGCTATCCGGAGGTGACAGCAATCTGTCAAAACGTTAAATTTTTGGCAGAATCTTGTGCGAGAACCGTGCTGGATTTGATTGATGGAAAGGAACGCGTTCCACACAGACAGGTACTATCAGTGGAGTTACAGCAGGGTCAAAGCACCTATCCGGTGGAAATTACCGGAGAAATCTAGGAATTACATATAATGAAGCAGATTTTTCAGAAGCAGATAAAAGCATAAATTGCCTTTATCTGCTTTTTATATTATGCTGAGAATTTGTTAAAATTATGTCGTTTTAGCTTGTGCATAATATACAAAAACAAATATAAAAAATTATAAAAATGCACGGAAATGTGTTTTTGGAAGGATTTTTGTGGAATATCGGTTGACAAATCAGGATAGAAAGGATATTATAAAAACACGATATGGAACGGCTTCCGCACAAACAATTAAAAAGTACTAAGAACGAAAAAATTTTTTTAAAGCACGTGGAACGCGTTCTACAATATTTCCTTTCGCGCGGTGGAAACAGAGTTTAAAAGGAGGATAATTAAAATGAAAAAAACCATTAGTTTAGCAATGGCAGCAGCACTTGCAATTTCCGGAGCAGTAACAACTGTACCGGTATTCGCAGACGATGTAACAAATATCACAATCTGGAGTCCTACTGACAGAGAAGCAATTGAAGCATGGTGGAAAGATAAGATTGCAGAGTGGAATAAAGATCATCCAGAAATCCAGGTAAGCCGTGAAGCAATCGACCGTTCCGATTCTTATGCTTATGATAACAAAATTGCTACAGCAGTTACCTCTAATGATCTTCCGGATATCTTCTATGTAGACGGACCTCAGGTTTCCTACTATGCAGCTAATGGCATCACAGTTTCGCTTGATGATTATTTTACAGATGAGGATAAAGCAGATTTCGTAAATTCTTCAATGACGCAGAATACATATGATGGCAAATTATATGCTGTAGGTGCAACAGAATCTTCTGTAGCATTCTACTACAACAAAGATTACCTCAAAGAATGTGGTGTAGATACAGACGATCTTGACTCCCGTACACTTGAAAACCCACTGACAACAGATGAAGTTGCTGAAATCGCTGAAAAATGTACAACAGATGATTATGTAGGAACACACATCATCATGGATCACGGCGAAGGACTGCCATATGCTCTTGAACCGCTGTATCTTTCCGCTGGAAAAGATTATATCAGCGAAGATGGAAAAGAAGCCGATGGATATGTGAACAGTGAAGAAGCAGTAAACACAACATCATGGCTTGCAGATCTGATCGCTAAAGGATATGCAAACGTTGAACCGATCACAGACGAATTCCTCAATGGCGCATGTGCAACAATGCTCGGTGGTTCATGGGAAATTGCAACACTTGAACAGAATGCTGACTTTGACTGGGGTGTAACTTACTATCCGGTAAATGCTGAAACTAAAAAAGCAGTTTCTCCATGCGGTGACTGGTCTGCAGCAATCTCTAAAGACTGCGAGAATGCAGATGCAGCTGGTGAATTCCTGGCATGGCTGATGAACACAGACAACGTAGCAACATATGCAGCAGCAATTGCAAAACCTGCAACACGTTCTTCTGCTTATGAAACAGAAGCAATGACTGAGTACAAAGAAGGAGCAAGAGCTCTTATTGTAGATCAGCTTGAAAACACAGCAGTTCCGCGTCCTAGAACACCATCCTATGCTACATTCTCATCTGCCTACGCAGAAGCAATGACAAACATTTTCTCTGATGCAGCAAGTAATGAAGAAGTAGATACAGATTATGTTCAGTCCGAGCTTGATACAGCAGTTGACACATTTACAGAAGACTACGAAACATATTACGCTGAATAAGAAAATTAATGAAGACGGAGCCGCATCGGCATAAAAGCGGTGCGGCTCTGCTTTTTCTTAAAAAGGAAAAGGGGGAAAGGCAATGGCAAAGGCAGAAAAAAAGAAGCTTACCGGCCGTAAACGTGATGAAAGAGTAGCTGCATATATATTCGTAGCACCGGCAGTAATTCTTCTGATTGCATTTCTTGTTGTACCAATGATCTATACCGTATACTTTTCAGGATTTAAATATCAGATCATGAGACCTGATGCAATGAAATTTATCGGTTTTGAAAACTATCAGAAGCTTTTCAGTGATAAAAACTTCTGGCTTGCATTAAAAAATACCGTTTATTTTACAGTAATTGTTGTTCCTTGTCAGTGTGCACTTGCGCTCGCTCTTGCACTTTTGGTTTCAAAGAAGTTCCGTGGAGTGGCAGTCTTCCGTACCATGTACTTTGCACCACAGCTTACATCCATGGTAGTTATCTCCGTATTGTGGTCAGTACTTTACAATGCAAATCCAAATACAGGTCTGATCAACTCAATCCTTGTATCTCTTGGAATGAGCCCGATCAAATTCCTGAGTGATGCAAATACAGCGATGAACTCCATCATCTTTATGTCTGCATGGCAGGGTGCCGGTTATCAGATGATGATCTTCCTGGCAGGTCTTCAGGGAATCCCGAGGGACCAGTACGAAGCAGCATCTGTAGATGGTGCAACCAAGTTTAAACAGTTCCTTTACATCACGCTCCCGGGACTGAAGGGAACTATTAAATACGTAATTATGATCACTATGATCCAGGCAATGAAACTTTTTACACAGCCATATATCATGACACAGGGTGGACCGAAAAACTCCACAAAGACTCTTGTGTATTACATTTATACACAGGGCTTCCAGAAAGGTAACTTTGGTTATGCCTGCTCGATCGCAGCTGTATTCTTTGTGATCGTTGTATGTATGTCTATGGCGATGAAGAAAGTAACTGCGGCAACAGACTGAGAAAGGAGGATATAAATATGAAAAAATCAATGAGGTTTTCTAATGCATTTGGAAAATTCATGTTCTATTTTGGAAATATTATCATCGGTATCATCTTTGTATCTCCTCTGATCTGGATGATTTCCGCATCACTGAAACCAGAAGCTAAGATTTTTGCAAATATGGATTCGCTGACTACTTTTTTACCGGTTCAGGCATCCTTAAATAACTATGCAGAAGTATTTTCACGACTGAATATGCCTTTGGTATTTAAAAATACACTGCTTTATATTGCACTGATCCTTGTTCTGGATCTGCTTGTAAACTCCATGTGCGGTTATGCATTGGCTAAATTTGAATTCAGAGGAAAAGGTGCAGTTCTGAATCTTGTAATTGCACTGATGGTACTGCCGATGGAAGCAATCATGCTCCCACTTTACATTGAAATGTCTCAGCTCGGCTGGGTAAACACACTTGCAGCACTGGTTGTTCCTTTTGTTGCAAAATGCTTTTCTATTTATATGTTCAGACAGTTCTTCTGTGACGTTCCGGATGATCTGATTGAAGCGGCTGCAATTGATGGCTGTAGTCCGATCAGAACATTTTTCCAGATCGTTATGCCAATCTCCAAAACAGTATACGCAACTGTATTTATTCTTGATTTTGTAGCACATTGGAATGATTTTATGTGGCCATTCCTCGTTATGACAGGAGAAGATAAGCGTACGATCCAGCTTGCAGTTCAGTCATTTTTTGGAACACAGCCGGTACATTACAGTGCGATCATGGCAGCCCTTGTCGTATCTGCAATCCCGATGATCATTATGTTTATCTTCATGCAGAAATACTATGTTGAAGGCATTGCATCATCAGGAATTAAAGGTTGATGGAAAACAGTAATAACAGGGAGATAAAGTATTATGAGTAAAGAGAAATTAATGAGGGCAAGAGAATTTGAGCAGGAACAGTTAAAAAGAATTTCTCCGGAAGAACGTCCCTGCTATCATGTGACAGGTGGTTCCGGATGGATCAATGATCCAAATGGATTCTCCTTTTATAAAGATGAATATCATCTGTTTTATCAGTATCATCCGTATTCTAATGAATGGGGGCCGATGCACTGGGGACATGTGACAAGTAAGGATCTTATCACCTGGGAGAGACTTCCACTTGCCATGGTTCCGGAAGAATCCTATGATAATTTCGGATGTTTCTCCGGAAGTGGTGTTGAGCTTCCGGATGGCCGACATCTTCTGATGTATACAGGTGTTGGATATGTAAGTGATATTCCAATGGCCAATGGAGAACTTCCAACACACCAGACACAGTGTCTGGCAGTGGGTGATGGAACAGATTACGAGAAATATGAAAAGAATCCGGTTATTACCGGAGATGATATTCCCGTAGGCGGAAGCAAAGTTGATTTCCGTGATCCTAAGATCTGGAAAGATGAGGATGGATTTTATTATGCAGTTGTTGCAAATATGATGGACGATGGAAACGGCCGGATCCTTCTTTTCAGAAGTACAGATGCATTTCAGTGGCAGTATGTATGCGTACTTGACCACAGTGATGAAAAACTTGGAAAAATGTGGGAATGTCCGGATTTCTATGAAGTAGATGGAAAGCATGTCCTGGTCGTAAGCCCGATGGCGATGATGCCGGATGGTCTGAAGTTCCACGTAGGTCACAGTGTCATTTATCTGACAGGAACTTATGACAAAAAGACACATCAGTTTATCAGAGAGGATGTGCAGCCGCTTGACAGTGGAATTGATTTCTATGCTCCGCAGAGTATGCTGACACCGGATGGCCGACGCGTGATGATCGCGTGGATGCAGGCATGGCCGAATTCCAAATTTGTTCCGGATGGTGTGAAATATTTCGGGCAGATGACAGTTCCGAGGGAAATCAATTACCGTAATGGAAAACTCATTCAGCAGCCGGTTCGTGAGATTGAAAATTATCGTGGAGAACATGTTCACTATGAGGATGTGGAAATCTCCGATGAAACTGTTCTGAATGGTGTAGACGGACGTGTGCTTGATATGACAGTGAAGCTGAAGGTAACAGATGAGTTCAAAAAGTTCACCATTAAGCTTGCTGCTGATGAAACCTATGATTCTACGATCACTTATGATCCGGTAAGAGAAGTTCTCTCTCTTGACCGCAGCCGCAGTGGATATATGTATGACATCCTTCATACAAGAGATATTCAGGTAAAACCGGCAGACGGTGAAGTGACTTTGAGAATCCTCATGGACAGATTCAGCGTAGAGATTTTTATCAATGACGGAAGTCAGACTGCAACAATGGTATTGTTTACTCCTCAGAAAGCAGATAATATCAGCTTTGCAGCAGATGGAAAAGCTCAGATAAGCGTTGAAAAATACACCCTTACCTTTTAATTAAAATATATGAGAGAAGGCAGACGATGCGTTATGCTCGCCTGTCTTTTTTCGTTTTTGAAAGCAGTATTTTTCTGTTCAGGAAAGTGAAGCTGTGGTATACTAAAGTGCAGAAAAGACAGAAACAAATCATTTCTTAAAACATAAGAAAGAAGGATATTACAGCAATGAGTGAGACAAGAAAATTATATTATGAAGATGTATATACAAAAGAATTTACCGCAAAAGTTCTGGAATGCAGAGAAGGAAAAAAAGGTTATGAGATCATTCTGGACCAGACAGCTTTTTATCCGGAAGGTGGCGGACAGCCATATGATCTGGGTATACTGAATGATGTGGAAGTTCTGGAAGTACATGAAAAAGATGGAGAGATCATCCATTATACAAAAGAAGCGATTGAAGCAGGCAGTGATGTTACCGGAAAGATTGACTGGCACAGAAGATTTGACCTGATGCAGCAGCATTCCGGTGAACATATTGTCAGCGGGCTTGTACATGAAGCTTACGGATACGACAATGTCGGATTCCATATGAGCAGTGATGTGATCACAGTAGATTTAAGCGGCGTACTGAGTGAGGCACAGCTTGCTGAAATTGAGGTAGAGACGAACCGTAAGATCTGGGAAAACAGTGAAGTAGAGATTACTTACCCATCCAGAGAAGAACTGGACAAACTGGATTACAGAAGCAAGAAGGAACTGACCGGACAGGTGCGCCTGGTACGTTTTCCGGGCTCCGACCTCTGTGCATGTTGCGGAACACATGTGACACATACTGGTGAGATTGGCGCAGTCAAGATCCTGACAGTAGAAAACTTCCATGAGGGGATCCGTCTGACCATGATCTGTGGAAAGAGAGTGATGGATTATCTGAATATGGTAAATGATCAAAACCGTCAGGTATCCATGAAACTTTCTGCAAAGATTGGAGAGACCGCGGCAGCAGTGGCACGTCTGCAGGATGAAAATTTCCGTCTCAAAGGCCAGGTGAACCACATGTTTGATGAACTCTGTACAGTAGAGGCAAAGAACTGGGAAGATGCAGGAAGCGTGCTTCTTTTCCATGAGGGACTGGAAGCTGATCAGGTACGCAGAATGGCAGATGCGGTTATGCAGAAATGCAGCGGATGCTGCGCCGTATTTTCTGCAAATGGAGATGGAAGTTACAAATATGCGATAGGAGAACAGAATGGTGATCTGCGTCAGTTTACAAAAGAGATGAATGCGGCATTAAATGGACGCGGCGGTGGAAAACCATTCTTTGTACAGGGATCTGTCAAGGCATCAGAAGATGAGATCCGTCACTTCTTCAAACAGTGATCTGAGGTAAGAGAAGATGTTTGGAGAATGTCACGCACATGCATTGATGAATGGTATAAACTATCGGGCTGCGGTGAATCTGCACAGAGAAGGAGCCAACGAACAAGCTGTCCGGGAATGCCTGTGCGCATATCAGGAATCAGGAGTTTCTTTTGTGAGAGATGGTGGCGATCCTTATGGAGTGGCAATGCTGGCATCCAGACTTGCCCCGAAGTATGGAATTGATTACCGTACTCCTGTTTTTGCTATTCACAAAAACGGGCATTATGGCTCCATTGTGGGACGTGGATTTGATGATCTGAAAGAGTTCCATCAGAGAGTTCTGGAGGCAAAAGAATCAGGTGCAGATTTCATCAAGATCATGACGACAGGACTTCTGGATTTTAAGAATCACGGCAAAGTGACAGGAGAACCGCTGGAGGCCAAAGAAGTAAAAGAAATGGTACATATTGCCCATGAGGAAGGATTTGCGGTCATGAGTCATACGAATGGTGTATATGGAACGAGGGCTGCGATCGCAGCCGGCGTGGACAGCCTGGAACATGGCAATTATATGGATGAAGAAACGCTGTCCATGCTTGCTGACAGTGATACTGTATGGGTTCCGACACTTGTAACAGTACGAAATCTGCTCGGATGTGGGAGGTATGATGATGAGGTCCTCAGGCCGATCATTGTACAGGCAGAGAACCTGGTACGTCTTGCGTTTGCAAAGAAGGTAAAGGTAGCACCCGGCAGCGATGCCGGTGCCTATATGGTGTCACATGGTAAAGGAATCTGCCAGGAATATGAAGCTTTTTGCCAGATCCTGGGAGATAGACCGGAAGTGCGGGAGTGGCTGCAGGATGGAGAATGTGAGATCCGGGAAAGATTCCGTAGAAAATAATGTAAAAAAGGCCTGTGAGAAATCATCTCACAGGTCTTCTATTTTTAATGCAGTATAGATATTGGTCTGCCTGGAATCGGCCGGGTTGAAAGTGACCTTCACGGAACTGCCGGTAAGAAGTCCGCCAGTGGATTCATTAGAGGCACTTTCTGTATTGCAGGTGATCCGCACGCCATCAGAAGTCAGAAGGGTGATGGTGTTGGCAGTGGATGCAGTAATTTCTCCGGAAATAGTGAAGCCGGTATTGCGTTCACTTAAGTTTTCCGGGATATCTCCGGTGATACCGAGGATTGTGAGTCCATCAAGGGTTGTTCCATTGAAGTCTCCGGTATAAATTACATTTACATGTGCTCCGGATTCGATTCCACCACTGAAATAACAGGGAATTGCAGACATGTCCAGATTCAGGATGTTTGTGGTATTCTCTGGGGATACCTGAAGGATATTTGTCTGAATGTTCTGGATCACAGCCCGGAGTTTGTTTTCCGGTTTGATCTCAACTCCCTCCTGAGGTGCAGGAGTAGGAGTGGGTGCAGGCACATTGAGCGGATCAATATCAGAAACACTGTAGATTTTCATCTGAGAACCATCAAGTACATTTGGATCATCGGCTGAAGCTGGACCAAAATCTCCCTTATAGTGAAGATAAACCCAATTGCCGGCTTTGATGCCGCCCTGATAATATTGTTCTGTTCCTGTGATCGGGAAAGTAACGGTTTTTCCACCTTTAGATCTGATCGTAATGGAATTGGCGGTCAGATTCTGAACCTGTCCACGCGTAGTTCCTTCTTTTACTTCGGAAGTATCATGATAGTCGTCAACAACTTTGAGCACGCGGACAGCGCCTGTATCCGTACTGTCAAGCTGCCCTTCGTAGATTACGCTGACAGCATCGCCACAGAGCATTCCGTCTGAACATTCCAGAGTTGCCTGGGAAATATCAAAGACATAGTTATCCGATCCGCTGAGAAGAGTAAGCTGATTACCGGTAAAATACTGAAGAGTACCCCGGATCTCATCCATATATACACGGGTGCTTCCAGGATTGATGTCCTGAATCTGTGTATCTTCTGAATCTGAGAAACGATCAACAATATCTCCCAGACTGCAGCCGGATAAAGTGATCAGAAAAAGTGATCCGATACAGACCACCAGTATTTTTTTCATGAAACTCCTTTCTGTGTTACAGCTTTAGGCTGCACACGGAACCAATACGTATAAAAATCAGTAAAGCCAAGAGATGCATACAGTCGTTTGGCAGCGGTATTTCCCTGAACGACCTGAAGATAGGCATTTTCAGCACCTTTTTTCATGCCCTCCGTGAGAAGTGCAGTACAGATCTGGCGTGCAAATCCCTGTCCGCGATATTTTTCCTTTACATGGATCGCGTAGATTCCGATGTAGTCACGGTCAAGGATACCAAGTCCTGTAGCGATGATCTTCCCCTCTTTCCAGATGGAAGCACAGATCGTTTCTTTGGGAATGGCACGATACATAGAAGGAACAACGGCCCGGTGGATCGGGTTTGTCATTCCTTTCAGATCAAAAAGACTTGTGATCCAGATATCCGGAATCTCATCCGTGATCGTTACGGCAGAATATGGCGCATCCAGACGTGCATCACTCAGCTGAAGCGTCATGACTTCAGTTACATGCTGGATCTCATAACCGCGGTTTTCGAGAGTATAATCAAAATCCGGAGATACCAGCGGACTGATCTTAAAGATAGCAGGAGATCCCAGACGTTTGTAAACATCTTCGCAGTAGGCAACCTTTTCACGCCATGGAAGCGTAGAGTTTCCAAATTGTTCCACACTGTTGGTACGATGTGTATAGAAATAAGAAAATCGCAGGATCCAGCCATCGTAAAGCTCCATTTTGTGAGATGGCCAGGCATTCAGCGACATATCTTCGATTTTTTTGATGTTTTTTTCCATGATGAAGATAAAGCCTCCCTTTTGCTGTTGCTTTTTATTATACCGAACAGAGGCGGATTGTGCAACCGCAAGTCCGGTGCATAAATGTCGGAAATACAGAGAATTTGGCGAACGAATCTTCTTTACAAAACGGCACGGTCCGTTCTATAATAAAACTCACCAGAGATCTTCTGGTATTCATAACCGTCGGTTCAGACGGAAATCCCTTTTTTATAATTGAGATAATTGTATACAGAAAGGAGTGTGATTGGTGTTATTGGTGGCAGGATACTGCTTCTGACGATCACCGGAGTTGCTGTTTTAATGGATCTGTATCAGATGAAAATAAAAAACAGCTGGATCCTTTTTTCGATGCTGATCGGGTTCGTATATGATCTGTGGCGTGGAGGATGGAATGGAACGGCATTTTTTATTTCAGGTACAGGAATTCCACTGGTGGTTCTCGGATGGCTGTTTTATTTCCGAATGCTTGGTTCGGGAGATATCAAACTTTTTTGTGTACTGGGAGGAATTATGGGACCAGTACATATTCTGTGGTGTATCTGGTATGCATTTCTGACAGGAGGGCTGCTTTCACTGGCCATTCTGATCTTGTGCGGCGGTTTCAGCCAGCGAATCCAATATTTGGTCAAATATATGAAAACGTATATCCGGACAGGCGAACGGAAAGCTTATTACCGAAATGGGACTGCGTGGGAAAATATTCATTTCACGGTTCCTGTCTTTATGAGTGTGATGCTGTATGCAGGAGGTATGTATTGAAAAAACAAATTTTTGCAGTCTGTGATCTGGAGGCAGAGTATGCCTGCAACTTTATGGACTATCTGAATCAGAAGAAAAATATCCCTTTTGAAATCCAGGCTTTTACCAGTGTGGAAAGTCTGGTGGCATATGTGAAGAAGAACCCCGTAGAGTTGCTGTTGATTTCTTCGGAGGCAATGTGCCGGGAAGTAGGAGAACTGGATATTGGTAAGATCGTGATCCTGACAGAGGGAAGTAAGCCAAAGGAACTGGAGAAGTATACTGGTGTGTATAAATATCAGGCATCATCAGATGTAGTACGCGAAGTGATGGCCTGTTATGGTGCGGAGAAGGCAATTCTTCCGGCGCAGCTGCCAGTATTAAAGAAGACGACGGAGATACTGGGAGTATATTCGCCGCTGGGAGGCTGCCTTCAGACTTGCTTTGCACTGACACTGGCGCAGATATTGGGCAGGGAAAAAAGTGTCCTTTATCTGAATCTGGAAGAGTATGCCGGGTTTGAAGAACTGATGCAGAAAAAATTTTTACATACACTCAGTGATCTTCTGTATTTTGTAAAACAGGGAAGTACAGGGATTGCAGTTAAGATGAATGGAATGGCAGAGAGTATGGGAAACGTGGATTTTATTCCACCTGTGCAGTCACCGGAGGATATCAGAGGAACTTCCTGGCAGGATTGGGAACATCTTTTGCAGGAAATCATTCTCCACAGTTCTTATGAGACGATTGTACTTGATATAGGAAACGGGATCGAGGAGGTTTTTCAGATGCTGGACATGTGTACTACGGTTTATACTCCGATAAAAACAGACAAAATGTCACGGAGTAAACTGGCACAGTTTGAAGAACTTCTGAGTGTGCGGGATTATCCGCAGATTTTGAGCCGTATGGTAAAACTGAATCTGCCGTATGGACAGGAAGTCCTGGCAGAGCCGTTTCGCGCAGAGCAGCTGATCTGGGGAACGCTTGGCGATTTTGTCAGAGAACTGCTCGGAAAGGATGAGGTATGAGCAGAGAAACTTTTCAGTCACTGAGAATGCTTCTGATGGAAAAACTGGATCTTGCAAGAGAACTGACCGATGAAGAGATCCTGGAAGAAATTGATACACTGATTCTGGAGAGGATGCGGGATTCCTGCCTTTCTCTGAAGGAAAAAGTACAGCTCCGTCAGGAATTGTTTCATTCTGTAAGAAAACTGGATGTGCTGCAGGAACTGATCGAGGACGAAACGGTGACAGAGATCATGGTGAATGGTCCGGATGCAATATTTGTGGAACGGGCCGGAAAGCTTTCCCGTTGGGAAAAGACCTTTACTTCCGGAGAAAAGCTGGAAGATGTGATCCAGCAGATCGTCGGAAAATGCAACCGGGTGGTCAACGAATCAATGCCTATTGTGGATGCCCGTCTGGAGAACGGAGCCAGAGTGAATGCGGTGGTCCGCCCGGTTGCATTGAATGGTCCGATACTGACGATCCGCCGTTTTCCGGATACACCGATCACCATGGAAAAACTGATCGCGCTTGGAAGTCTGCCTGCGGAATGTGCGGAATTTCTGAAAACACTGGTCAGGGCAAGATATTCCATGGTCATTGGCGGAGGAACAGGAAGTGGAAAAACAACGTTTCTTGGAGCACTGTCCAATTTTATACCCAGTGACGAGAGACTGATCACTATTGAAGACAATGCCGAACTGAAGATTCAGGGTATTGAGAATCTGGTACGGCTGGAGGCAAAGATGGCAAATACAGAAGGTGCAACATCAGTTACGATACGTGATCTGATCAAGACCGCTCTTCGTATGCGACCGGACCGTATTGTTGTGGGTGAAGTTCGCGGAGGCGAGGCGGTAGATATGCTACAGGCACTGAATACCGGTCATGAAGGCAGTTTGAGTACGGCACATGCCAATTCGGCCGAGGATATGCTCTCTCGTCTGGAAACAATGACTTTGATGGGAGTAGATCTTCCGCTGGAAGCGATTCGACGTCAGATTGCCTCAGGAGTGGATATACTAATCCATCTGGGAAGAATGCGGGATAAAAGCCGGAAAGTACTGGAGATAACAGAAATCTGTGGATTCGAAGATCATGAAATAAAAACCCGGACATTATATCAGTGGCAGGAGGGAAAAGGGCTGGTGCAGATTGCGTCCCTTCTGAACCGGGAAAAACTGATACGGGCAGGGGTGACTATATGAAACAGAATTATGCGGAATATCATTTTTCAAAAACAGAGATTCTGAAATATCTGATACAGAGCATTCTGCTCTGTGGAGCAATGGATTATCTGTTTTATCAAAACTGGTGGCTGATGCTGCTGACAGTTCCTGTTACTGTCCTGTTTATGAGACTGAAAAAGAAAGGATTGATCAGAGAACGAAAAAGGAAACTGAATTATCAGTTCAAGGATGCACTGAATGCATTAAGCGTAGCTGTACAGGCTGGTTACTCTGTCGAAAATGCAGTGGTAGCATGTTCCAGGGACCTGGAGAGACTGTATCCGAAAGAGACAGATATCGTGAAGGAGTTTCATTACATAGAAACACAGCTCAGAGTCAGTGTTCCGGTTGAGGAACTTTTACTGAGCCTTGGAGACAGGAGTGGTATTGAAGATGTGGAAAATTTTGCTGCAGTATTTTACACCGCCAAGAGAACCGGTGGAGATATGAATCGGATCATACAGACTTCTGCGCGGATGCTTGGAGACAAGATCGATGTCCGTAAAGAAATTGAGACAACGCTGGCGGCGAAGAAAGCAGAACAGATGATCATGAGTCTGATGCCGGCCGGAATCATTCTCTACCTGAAACTGACCTCTCCGGGATTCTTAAGCGTACTGTATGGAAATCTTTTTGGAATGTGTGCGATGACACTTTGTCTGGGGATTTATGTGTTATCTTACTGGCTTGGGCGCAGAATTGTTGATATTGAAGTGTAGGAGAAAGCAGTATGTGGGTACATTTTATTATTTTTATGACAGCGTTTGGCACTGTGCTAGTCTGGAAAGCAGGGTGGCTCAGGCTGGATGGTATTGCTGATAAAGAAAGCCTCCGTTTGTTTCTGATCGTTGCCGTCTGTGGAAATCTGGCAGGAATGGCGATGACACTGACAAATGGAAACAGTGAAATTTATCAGAAAGGCCACAGAATCGAGAAGAGTGAGGATGGGGCATATACGGAGGAACTGCAGGTTTCCGTAGGTGATGGGAAGCCGGAGAAAGTTGCTGTTCAGATTCCGGAAAAAGAGACAGAAGAAACGGAAGCGGAAAATGCACAAGTGAAGCAGTCGCCGGAAGAAATAAGACAGAAAGAGCTGAAAGAAGTGATTGAACAGTATAACAGGGAAAAACAGGATCCGGATTATTATTATCTGCCGGATTCCTGGGATGGCCAGACACTTAAGTGGCAGAAACCCGGGGAGAGTACTGGAACACTTCTGGCAGCACTGGCCCTGTTTGCGGCAGTCGTGCTGATGTTAAAAAAAGCGAGAGAACAGCAGGAAGAGATGGCAAAACGGGCAGAACAGCTTCTGATGGATTATCCGTCGCTGATCATGAAGTTTACACTTCTGATCCAGGCAGGTATGACGGTTCGCAGAGCATTTCAGAAGATCAGTTCAGATTATCTGAGAAATTGTCCGAAAGAAGGACGATATGCATATGAAGCCGTGACGACGACCTGCCATGAAATGGACAGTGGTGTGGCAGAACTGGAAGCTTACCGAAGGTTTGGAGAGCGGTGTGGACAGATGAAATATAAAACATTTTCTACGATCCTGATTCAGAATCTCCAGAAAGGCGGACACAGGATGGCAGATCTTCTGGAAAAAGAAGCTCTGGAAGCATGGGATGAAAGAAAAAGAAAGGCAAGGGTAATGGGGGAAACAGCAGCAACAAAGTTGCTTGTTCCAATGATCATGATGCTTGCGGTGGTGATGGCGATCATCATGATACCTGCATTTTTGTCGTTCTATGGATGATTGTATAAAAAACGAGGAGGTAAAACAATGCGGGATTATCTGCAAACAGCAAAAGAATTTGTATACGAAGAAGATGCAGTAGGGGTTGTGGAGATTATTCTGATCCTGGTGGTGTTGATCAGCCTTGTCATTATTTTTAAAGAGCAGCTGACAAATCTGGTACAGGCAATCTTAAGTAAAATCACAAAACAGAGTAATTCAATTTGATGAAGAAAGGAGAGAGCCGATGGAGAAAAAGGGCAGTATTACTGTTTTTCTGGCGCTGATCTTAAGTCTCCTGCTATCACTGGTTGCAACGAGCATTCAATCTGTGCAGGCAGCGGCAGCGAGAACACAGATTCTGAACAGTATGGATATTGGACTTTATTCTCTGTTTGGACAGTATGATCGTTTTCTTCTGAAAAATTATGATCTGTTTTTTCTGGATGGAACACAGGGAGGAACAGATCTGAATCTGGCAGCAGTTTATGATAACTTTGAGTCTTATATGAAACCGATACTGAAACAGAACAGTCAGAAGCTGAAACTCAGGCAGGGTGGTTTCAGTGGATATCGTCTGGCAACAGATGAAGATGGCGAAGTCTTTTACCAGCAGGCAGTCACTTATATGAAAGATACGCTTGGAAGTCAGGGAGTACAGACACTTGTGAAGCGATATAAGAAAAAAGAGCAGAAAGTGAAGCAGGCAGAGAAAGATGGAAAACAGGCGGAAGCAGGGAATACACTGGAAAATTATGATTCCGAAATGAATTCTGCGGCACAGAAGAGCCAGGAAGCCAAAGAGGCTTCAAAGAAGGAAGAATCCGGAGATTTTGGTGATGGCACTTCGGGAGAGAGTTTTTCAGATGGAGAGGTAAAACCGCAGGTGGTAAATCCAGTTCCGGTGATTCAGAGGATTCGGCATATGGGACTTCTGGATCTGGTCGTTCCAGCATCAAAAGGAATTTCTGATCAGAAAATCTCACATGGAGATCTGTTATCAGGAAGAACACTTCAACAGGGAATGGCGATGCTGCAGAAAACGGGAAAAGATAATTCCGGATCAGCAAAAGTACTGTTTCAGCAGTATCTGATGGAGCATCTGGGAAACTATATTTCTCCTTCTGAAGCAGGGCTGCATTATCAGCTGGAATATCTTCTGGCGGGAAAGAAAAGTGATCAGGAAAATCTAAAAGCCGTGGCAAAGCGTCTTCTGCTGATCAGAGAGGGAATTAATGCATCCTGTCTTATGGCGGATGCCGGAAAAAGGGCCCAGATTCAGGCACTTGCCCTGGCAATTGCATCGGGATTTCTGATACCGCCTGCAGCAGTGGCGATTGAGGCGGCACTGATTTTGTGCTGGTCCTTTGCAGAAAGTATTCTGGATCTTCGGGAGCTGTTTCATGGAGGCAGAGTACCATTGACTAAGACGGCAGCAACCTGGCAGCTTTCTCTGGAAAACCTGCCGAATCTCCTTGAGGGACTGGACAGCCAGAGAAGGGATGCGAAAGGTGGAATGTCCTATGAAGATTATCTGCAGGTGCTGCTTTTGTCAAAATCAAAAGCAGTCAAGCTGACAAGAGGTATGGACATGATCGAAGTGGAAATCCGCAGTACAAAAGGAAAGGAAGGTTTCCGGCTAGACTGCTGTATAGAAGCGGCTGAAATATCTGTGGATGTAGAGGCAAACCGAAAGCAGACTTTTTCGGTGACAAGGCAGTACAGTTATATTTAAAAACTGGATTTAAATGGATTTCAGGAAATACGGGCGGCGACGAGCCGCCCCACGGAAAAGAGGTGCAGAAAGATGCTTTTTCAGAAGGAAAAAGATTATGGGAATACTATCACAAAGATAGGTAGAAAGAAAAACAAAAAAAACGAGACTGCAAAAAAGAAAAGAAAAATAAAAAAAGAAAGGAAATGCTCTCTTAAAAACAGAATCCTGGCTTCCTCGATGGTCAGAAGAATCTCAAATTTATTTTTAAACACATCTTCTGAAAAAGTATCTTTCTGTGCCTTGAACAAAAAGGCGAGTCTGGCGCTGGAAACAGCACTTGTGCTTCCTATGTTTTTGCTGGGAATGGTGACGATGATCTCTTTTATGGATATTTACCGGATTCAGACAGAACATCTGCAGGCATTATGTGAAAAGACAAAAGAAGCCGGAATGTATGCATATGTGCTGGATGGAAAGGGGCCGGAAGAAATTACATTGCCGGATGTCTATGCATATACTCCGATCGGAGCATTTGTTCCTTTGCCGAAGGTATGGATGCATAACACAGTAAAAGTTCATGCATGGATAGGAGCTGATGAGACAGCGTTTTCCGGAGAGACCAGAGAACCGGAAGAAATGGTGTATGTGACAGAAACGGGAACGGTATACCATAAGAAGGCAGGATGTCGTTATCTGAAGGTATCCATTAATCAGATTTCGGGTTCATCTCTGACGCATGCCCGTAATGACAGCGGACAGAAGTACAGTCCCTGTGAAAGCTGCAGTCGAAATCAGAAACCATCCGGGGTGGTGTATGTTACATCTTCGGGAAATCGATATCACAATCTTGCTACATGCAGTGGCTTGAAAAGAACTGTAAAACTGGTAAAAGAATCACAGCTTGGAGGAATGCATGCCTGCAGCAGCTGTGGATAAGAGGCAGAGGATTATGCAGATCAGAGAAGTAATGACCGTGTTGTTCCTGGCAGTTATGGGCTGGAAAGACTGGAAGAAAAAAGAAATTTCACTGTTGCTGACAGGTACTTATGGAATCATTGGTCTTGCCTTTAGCATTTATGCAGAAAGACCACTGGAAGACTGGCTGCTGCCATTTGGTGTGAGCCTGATGATACTGGCGGTAAGTGTTCTGACCGGTGGAGAGATTGGAATGGGCGATGGCTGGATTTTTCTGGCACTAGGAACAATGCTGCATACAGAAATGTATGTAAGAATGGCATGTATCGGAATGTTGATCGCAGCGGTGTATGCGGGAGTCCTTCTGGTTATATGCAAAAAAGGACGCAAGACAGAAATTCCACTGGTGCCTTTCTTACTGTTTGGATATCTGGGAGGATTATTGCTATGAAAGTCAGAAAAGGAAGTTTTACAATAGAGGCAGCCTGCGTGATGTCGCTTGTGCTGATAACGGTAATGGGAGTTTTATATCTTTCCTTCTTTGTACATAATCGTTCCTGGCTGACGGCTGCAGCGTACGAGGCGGCACTGGCGGGAAGTATAGAAGGTGTACAAAAAAACGGACAGATATATGAATCCGCTTCTGCAAAAGCACAGGAACTTGGAAATGTGGGATTCTTTGGCGCAGAGAATCTGTCTTACCAGGTCAGCGATGGAAAAACAGTAAAAGTCTCCTATCAGGCAGATACAATCGCCGGATTTGGAGGTTTTCGCTGGGTACTGCGGACGGAGGGCAGTTCAAAGATCATTCGTCCGGCGCAGTGGATCCGCAAAGTAAAAGCAGCATCTGAAATCGTGAAGGATACAGAATAATAAGAGTACAGGGTCATATAGGAGAGTGTAAAATATGTTTGCAGAATATAAAAGAGATGTAAGTCATAATTATCTGATCCTCCATGGGGATGAAACAATCAATACCACTTCTTATCAGGTACGGATCCTGACAGGAAATACAATGTCTTCTATATTAAAATGCCGCATGCAGGGACTGGATGGAACATGGCTCTTTTATTATGATATCACTTCAAAGCAGTCGCTGGCATCTTTTTACGAACAGCGTAAACTGCAGGGAGAAGATCTGGAAATGATTTTGAAAGGATTTCTCCATGTAATAGAAGAAATGGCAGAGTTTCTTCTGAATACGGAACAACTGGTACTTTGCCCGGAATATATTTTTCTGGATGTGGAGAAAAAAGAGGTTTCGTTCTGCTGTCTGCCGGATTATCACCATCCGGTGCAGGAACAGTTTCGGGAACTGACCGAATATTTGTTGCCCAAACTTGACCATGAGGATCCGACAGCTGTAAATCTTGGATATGGAATTTACCGAAAAGCCATGGAGCCAGGGATGCAGCTGGAAAATATTAAGGAATTGCTTTATCGATCTGAGAACAGTAAAGAGAAAATTGCAGAGAGCGATACAAAAATCAGAGATAAGGAAGAGTACGTGGAAGAAATGGAGGAGCCACCGCAATTTTTTCAGGAGGAAAAAAAGGAGAAAAAGGACAGGAAGTGGCAGCCTGCAGCCGGGTGTGCAGTGGGGGTTCTGTTCCTGCTGGGAATTCTCATTTTCCGCTATCTGGGATATTTTCCGGAAATTCCAATAGAAACTGTATTGGGGGCGGCAATACTCCTGATGGGAGTTGGAGCAGGATGGACCTGGATGGAAGAAAAAAAGAAGAAAAAACAGGAACAGTCTGCAGAATGGAGAAACAAAGTACAGCGGGAACTTGCCGGAATGAATATAGAAAAACATGAAACAGAGAGAAACAATACAGAGAGAAAAGAAATAAAAGATATAGAGCAAAAGAGTGAAAAACAAAACCGTACAGAACAAAATTCATGGGAATGTGAGAAAACTGGTGAGGATACAGCAGAACAGGAAACATATGGTGAAACGGTAGTTCTTTCGGCAGGACAGCTGTCAGGTACAGCCAGCCTGGTAAGTCGGGAACCCGGAGAACTTCCGACGGTTTATCTGGAACGGGAACTGACCGTGATCGGAAAACTGGAACAGGCTTCGGATGTAGTGATCTCGCTTCCGACAGTCAGCCGGGTGCATGCAAGAATACGCAAAACAGGTGAGAACTATTATCTGGCAGATCTGAATTCCAGGAATGGAACTTCTGTTAATGGCAGAATGCTTGGGGCAGAGGAAGAATATTTTCTGCAGGATGAGGATCAGGTGGATTTTGCTCAGGCAAGATATGTATTTCTGAGGGGATAGATAACTTCTGAAAAGAAAATCACCGGACATGAGGGTTCGAAGGCAGTATTTCGGACAGCACAGGTGAAGTGTTGCCTTGCCACAGGGAACGGCATCTGCTAAAATAGACGAACAACAGCAGAATACATATGTATTCTCTGAATACAAAAACAGAGGAGAGTAACCTGTGGAAGAATTACGCAAAGAGCCGGTGACTGCCGGACTGATCTTGTTGAATATTCTAGTATTTCTGATCGTGGAATTTACAGGAAGCTCCCAGAATACCATGCATATGCTGGATTGTGGAGCTGCCTTTACACCAATGATCATTCAGGGTGGAGAATATTACAGACTGTTCACCTGTATGTTTCTGCATTTTGGAATTGAACATCTTCTGAATAACATGCTGGTTTTATTTGTACTTGGAAGCAGACTGGAACAGGCAATTGGAAAAATAAAATTTCTGTTGATCTATCTGATCGGTGGAGTACTTGGAAATGTGATTTCTTTACTTATCGAATTACGTACGCAGGATTTTGCTGTATCAGCAGGAGCATCCGGAGCGGTGTTTGCAGTTATGGGAGCCATGATCTATATTGTCATTCGCAATAAAGGATGGCTGGGTGATCTGTCCATGAGACAGATTCTGGTCATGGCAGCTTTTTCTCTGTATTTTGGTTTTGCAAGTACGGGAGTGGATAACACAGCCCATGTAGGCGGGATGGTGTCCGGGTTCTTTCTTGCAGTGATTTTTTATCATCCTGGAAGAAAAATATAAAAGGAAGTACCTTCTTTCGGAGTGCTTTCTACACATAGTGTACCCTGGTGGGCTTCAATGATCTGCCGGGTGACAGCAAGCCCGAGGCCAGTGCCCCCGGGCTTGTATGTTACGAAGGGACGAAAGGCGTTTTCAATCTGGTCTTCTGTCATGCCACATCCGTTATCCGAGATGGTGATCTGGACACCGTCCGGAACGACAGAAGCGGAAAAAAGAATTCTGCCATGAGTATGCTGGATAGATTCCTGCGCATTACGGAGAAGGTTAAAAAGAGCCTGACGGATTTTGGTCTGATCCAGACTGATCTGGGGAAGATCACGGGGGATGTCAGTCTCAAAGGAGATTCCAAGGTAGTCCAGTGCCGGTCGAAAGGAACTGGTAATTCGATCCAGGCAGATACTTAAATTTGTCTGTACAAGGGTAATGTGACCGGCATTTTGATATCTGGAAAGTTCATCCAGCAGCTCACGGATATAGTTCAGGTTTTCCATAATGTTATCCCAGTGTTCGTTGAAACAGAGCTGTGGCTGTGAATCCGACAACATCTGCATTTCGCTGGTGATCAATGCCAGCGGATTTCTTATTTCATGCGAAAATGTGGACAACATCGACTGAAACTCTTTTTTTGTTTGTGTGATAATGTTTTTTTCCTGCATAATCTGTCACCTCAATCTGAGTATATTATGCAAAAATATCGGAATCAACAAATTTCGTATTGAAAAAATCGCGAAAATACGAGACAATAGAAAAAGAAAACAGTTTATTTGTAAGGAGGACTACATCATGGAAAACTGTATTTTTTGTAAAATTGCAAACGGAGAAATTCCATCCGCTACTTTATATGAAGACGAAGATTTTCGCGTAATTCTGGATCTCGGTCCGGCGTCAAAGGGACATGCACTGATCCTGCCAAAAGCTCATGCAGCCAATATTTATGAACTTCCGGATGAGACTGCCGGAAAAGCAATGATCCTTGCCAAACATATGGCAACCAGGCTCAGAGACGGACTGCACTGTGACGGGTTTAACATTGTGCAGAACAATGGAGAAATTGCAGGTCAGACCGTATTTCATTTCCATATGCATCTGATTCCACGTTATGAAGGTGATCAGGTTGGACTTACATGGAAACCGGGAGAACTGACAGACGAGATGAAGGAAGAGATCCTGGCAAAAGTCAAAGCATAAAGAAAAGAGCACAGATACAGATGATAATTGAGAATTTTGATGATTTTTACGATCACTACCAAGGATTCTCAGCATATGTTGCTTTTTGCATCACAGAAGATTACGAACTTTCAAAAGATATCAGTCAGGAAGTTTTTCTGGCATTATTCAAAGTGAAAGAAAAACTGGATTATTCCAGACCTGGCAGATTGAAAGCACTGGTGATGAAAGCGACATCCAACAAATGTATGGACTATTATAGAAAAGCCTCATCCAGACAGGAAAGTTATACGATTGATGATGAGGAAAATGCGTATGAGCCGGTGGATGAAAAGAGTAATCCAGAGGCAAGAATACTTCGTATGGAAGAAGAGAAATATCAGAAACTTGTACTGAACAGACTTCGGAAGAGGAATCCGATGAATTACGATATTCTGGTCAAAACAAAATTCCAGGAACTCTCAGCAGCAGAAGTGGCAAGTGAGTATGGGATTACACCGAATAATGTAAATAACAGGAATCTGCGGTCGAAAGCCTGGATAATTGAAGAAATGGAAAAGATATGCAGGCAGTCACATCGATAACTGCCTGCATCCTGCTATTTGTTTATTTTTTTGATAAAACACATTCTTCGATCAACGAAACGATATGATGGATGGAATCCATCTGTTTGCCTGCAGACATTGCTTCTTCGAAAGAATGACGGTTGTCATACAGCTGATGGATCGTATCCAGAAGTTTCTCATCAGTGATTTCTTCTTCCTCAAGTACCATGCTGAATCCCTGTTTTTCGAAAGAACGGGCATTCAGGATCTGGTCACCACGGCTGGCATTAGCAGACAGCGGAATTAGAAGATTTGGTTTGTGAAGAGCACTGATCTCACAGATGGCGTTTGCACCTGCGCGGGAGATTACCACGTCAGACAGGGCAAAAAGATCCGGAAGTTCTTCTTTGATATATTCATACTGAACGTAGCCTTCGGTACCCTTGAGGGTCTCATCCATTTTGCCCTTGCCGCAGAGATGGATCACCTGGAAAGCTTTCAGAAGTTCCGGGAGAATCTTGCGGATATGGTCATTTACAGAGGCTGCGCCAAGGCTTCCACCGATCACCATCAGTACCGGTTTGTCAGAAGTAAATCCACAGAACTGACGGCCGGCTTCCTTATCACCTTTCATCAGCTCCTGACGGATCGGCGTGCCGGTCAGTACGGCTTTATCTGCCGGAAGACTGCTGACAGTCTCAGGAAAGTTACAGCATACTTTAACGGCTGATGGAATACACAGTTTGTTGGCAAGTCCCGGAGTCATATCTGACTCGTGGATGATTGCTGGAATCTTGCAGCGTTTGGCTGCAATTACAACAGGGACGGTAACGAAACCACCCTTGGAAAAGACTACATCGGGTTTCAGTTTTTTGAGAAGCTTCTTTGCTTCATGGAACCCTTTTAATACCCGGAAAGGATCGGAGAAGTTCTTGGGATCGAAATAACGTCTCAGCTTTCCAGATGAGATCCCATAATATGGAATACCCATTTCTTCAATGAGTTTACGTTCGATACCTTCGTAAGATCCGATATAGGAAATCTGATATCCGGCAGCTTTGAGTGTCGGGATCAGAGCAATATTTGGTGTAACATGTCCGGCAGTACCGCCGCCGGTAAGTACAATATGTTTCATAGGGAAAACCTCCTGAAAATCATTTTATTACCAATAACTATGAACCACCGGGGAAGAATTGTCAAGAAAGAGATAATATCATGAAAAAAGAGTTTGAGAAAGAACAGAACGACAATCAGATAGATGATGCATTCCTGGATATGCCGGATATGGAGGATGACGAGAAATTCCGTCAGTGGCTGGAAGAGGAATATCTGAAGGAAGCAGATGCCATCGAGGAAGCTCTTTTTGATGGCAGAAAATTTGAGGACAATCAGGATATCGTAGAGAAACTGAGCGTTTCCAGAGAAAGCTTCTATCAGCGTGCCAGAGAAGAAGGTCTGCTGGAGGATACGGCAGATGAGAAGGCAGAAGATGAGAAGAATACAGAAGAAGCAGTGCCTGAATCTATGGAAAAGAAAATTCTGGAATTCAGAAAAAACGCAGGTGTATCAAAGGATCCTGCACGCGATGCGAACAGAAACTCCGGCAAAAGGAAACACAGTTATGTGCGCTTTGGCAGAATCGCCGGAATCGCGGGCCTGTGTCTGATCTGCGTGTTCGCTGCAAGTATGAGCAGCGAGGCGAACAGGAAGTATCTGGTGAACAGTGTGCGGATATTGAGTGGGAATGACAGCCAGTTTATTTCATATAATGATGACTCCAATGAGAATGCAAGCACAAAAGAAAGTGATGCGATTGCGGATATAGAAGAGAAACTGGGTGTAAAGATGCCGGAGTTTTATTATCGGCCGTATGGGATGGAGTTTTCTATGTATGAAATAAGTGAACCCACTTCTTTTGCGTATATTAAATATAAATTGAATGATACAAATGTATTATTTTATGTAGATAAACAACAAAAAAATAAAGCAAGTGATATTAGTAGTATAAGTGGAAAAGAAAAAATAGTAGACACAATATCAAAAGATTGGGGAAGCATAGTAGTAAAAGAAATAGAAGACAAGTCGGATAAGCAATCAACATATACGGCAAATTGGATTTATGAAGAAAATTCATATACTATAGCTGGAAAAATAAAATTTAATGAAATAAAAAAATTAGTTGAATATATGAAATTTTAGAGTGATTTTTTTGAATTTCTTACGTATATAGTTATGTAAAGGTTGTTTACATAGCGAAGGGAAGTGAGAAATGAATATCTGGAAAAAGATTCTGGGAATCACTCTGGCAGTTGGCATATCTGTTGGGATGAGTATTGCACCGGTATATGCGGATAGCATCAGTATTCTGGATGACATTACAGATGAAGAGACAACTGAAGATTATGCAGAAGATACTTCAACGATTCTGGCAAGAAGCAGTTATTTAAATCTTGGAAATGTAAAAATTCAAAAAATTTCCAGCAATGAAATTGCAATTTTCGGATTGACGGATTGTCATAAAAAGTGTAGTAAAGTATATCTGTCTTTGTTTTTGGAGAGGAAGGTCAATGGAAGCTACGGAACTTATAAAATATGGGAATTTACAGCGAACAATGCATCAAGTTTGAGTAAAACAATCGACGTAGCAGTTCCATCAGGTACATATTACCGTGTGCGTGGATACCATGCAGCCAGCCAGTCGGGTACAAAAGAATCTACCTCTACGCTGACACAGGGTATCATGGTCAAATAATGACCATTGGAAAAGGAAAAAGGAAGAAAAGAAGAAAAATATTATTCAGTAATCCGTGAAGTGCGAAGAAGGTCGCAGGATGCAAAATAAATTTATGTAAACACCGTTACCGTCCGGGGACATCAACGTACTCACAAATCATGTCGGACTCGTCAGAGTTCACATTATTCATGATCTTATGCGCAAAGGAATAACATAATCATACGCAAAAAAAGGATCATTTAACCATATCTACAAAATCATATGAACCATACAAAACAAGGCGGGACTTCATACACCCCGCCTTATTTGGTTACTGTGAACGGAGTGAACAGTAACCTTATTTTACATAAATAAAGGTATGAGAATTGGAATCTTTCTGAAATAAGGTATATTGCAAATTAAAAGAACATATGCTATAATGCCAGTAGGCAAAACGATAAGATGTGTTCACAATAGCACAGCAAAAACTCCCCAGAGTTCGCACCTCTGGGGAGTTTTTATTCCATTTTGGCGAGGCGGCTTAGACCTCAGGCTGGCTACTAGCTGCTATTTTCCATCCAGCCATTTGCAAATGTAGTAGGCGATTACACTTGCCAGAATGGAAAGCATAAACGATAAAATTGAATTCACAATAGCATACCCCCTTTCTGTACCTGTCTAGGGGCAGTAGCAAAAGCATTATAACATGAAGCCCTGGTCGAAAAAACGCAATTTTTGTTAAGATTTATTGTCTTTTTGCACAAAAAGACTGTTAAAAATCAATCAAATCGTGTATAATGATTACAACAACATACATTTGGATGATTTTTCAGACAAAGGGGGTTCGCACATGAAGATTACCTTTATTGGGGCGACACATGAAGTAACCGGAAGCTGTTATTATCTGGAAGCAGCAGGAAAGAAATTCCTGGTAGACTGCGGTATGGAACAGGGGCCGGATTACTACGAGAATCAGGATATTCCTGTAAAGGGAAGTGACCTGGATTTTGTTCTTCTGACCCATGCACATATGGATCACTCCGGAAATCTTCCCGCTATTTATGCAAAAGGTTTTCAGGGCCCGATTTATGCAACACAGGCTACCTGCCACCTTTGTGACATTATGCTTCGAGACAGTGCCCACATTCAGATGTTCGAGGCAGAATGGCGAAACCGTAAAGGACGCCGCCAGGGCAAGCCGGAATTTGTTCCTGCTTACACCATGGAAGATGCTATGGGCGTTATCCAGAATTTTGTTCCGTGCCCGTATGAAAAAACCATCAAACCGGCAGAAGGAATCAGCGTTCGCTTTGTAGATGCCGGCCACCTTCTTGGCTCTGCAAGTATTGAGATCACGATTCAGGAAGATGGCAAAGAGAAAAAAATCGTCTTCTCCGGCGATATCGGTAATCTGAACCAGCCACTGATCAAAGACCCGGTCTATCTCCACGATGCAGATTATGTAGTCATGGAATCCACTTACGGTGACAGAAGTCACGGTGACCGTCCGGATTATGTGGCAATGCTCACCGAAGTGATCCAGCATACCTTTGACCGTGGAGGAAGCGTAGTCATTCCTTCTTTTGCAGTCGGACGTACGCAGGAGATGCTGTATTTTATCCGACAGATTAAAGAAGAAGGACGTGTGCACGGACACGATAACTTTAAGGTCTATGTCGACAGCCCGCTTGCAAATGAAGCGACAACGATCTTTAATGAACATATTTATGACTGCTTTGATGAAGAAGCTATGGCACTGGTCAAAAAGGGCATCAACCCGTTGATGTTCCCGGGACTCAAGACTTCCATTACCAGCGATGATTCCAAAGCGATCAACTTTGATGAAGACTGCAAGGTGATCATTTCTGCAAGTGGTATGTGCGATGCCGGTCGAATCAAACACCATTTGAAACATAATCTGTGGAATCCGAACAATACGATCCTGTTTGTCGGTTATCAGGCAATCGGAACGCTTGGCCGTGCCCTGATCGAAGGTGCGACCGAAGTTAAACTGTTTGGTGAGACGGTTGCTGTAGGCGCAGAGATCCGGCAGATGCCGGGAATCAGCGGTCATGCGGATGTCAATGGTCTGTTGACATGGATCAAGGCATTTAAAGAAAAACCGACGAAAGTATTTGTTACTCATGGTGATGATGAAGTGACAGAGATTTTTGCAAGAAGACTGCAGGAGGAACTGGGACTGGATTCTATGGCACCGTTCAGCGGAACCGTCTATGATCTGGCGAACAATACCTGTATCTATGAGGCACAGGGAATCAAAATCACGAAAGCTTCTGTTTCTCCGAAAGCAAGCAGAGCCGCACGTGCATTCCAGAAGCTGGTTGCCATGGGACAGCGCCTTATGTCTGTTATCCGAAAGAACGAAGGCATGCCGAACAAAGACCTGGAGCGTTTCAGCAGAGATATACAGTCGCTGTGTGACAAGTGGGACAGAGATGATTTCAATTAAAAAATCTGGGGTTTTTCCCCAGATTTTTTTTAGTTCAGAGCTTCTTTCAGAGCTTTTGCAAGCTGATCCGGGCAGGATGTTGGTTTGAAGCCACAACGAATCCCTTCCATTCTGCTGATAGCTTCTTTGGCATCCATGCCTTCTACCAGTCTGGCAACGCCCTGTGTATTACCGGAGCAGCCGCCCTGGAATTTTACATCATGAACTTTTCCTGCATCGTCGATCTCAAATGAAATGGCGCTTGAACAGACACCAGATGTTTTATATACCATAATCTTAACCTCCTGAGTTCAGTTATTGTAAATAATAACAATATATTTTTCCAATAAGTATACCAGAAAAGGACAAAGCGGACAAGTCTGCCGCAGATTTTCCAGAGGAATTCCCCGTGAAGCAAAAAAAGTTTCCATATAAACGCAACATTTGCTATAATAGACTATGCTATTCACAATCAGGGATGATAACAGATTACAGTGCCCGGCTTTTCAGAAAAAGGGTACGATGATAAAGGAGATTACAATATTATGAGATGTATTGGTATTATAGGAGCAATGGAAGTTGAAGTAGCAAGTCTCAAAGAACAGATGAAAGATATTCAGGTGACACGTAAGGCTTCCATGGAATTTTATTCAGGTATTATCGAAGGAAAAAACGTAGTTGTTGTCCGTTCTGGAATTGGTAAGGTCAATGCAGCAGTCTGCACACAGATTCTGATCGATGATTTCAAAGCAGAAGTAGTGATCAACACCGGTATCGCAGGAAGTCTGAATGCAGACATCAACATTGGAGATATCGTTGTTTCCACAGATCTGATCCATCATGATATGAATGCCGTTGCATTTGGTTATCCGGTTGGACAGATTCCGCAGATGGAAGCTTTTTCTTTCCACAGTGATGATGCACTTCGCGCACTTGCAGTAAAAGCATGCAAAGAAGCAAATCCTGATATCGAAGTATTCGAGGGACGCATTGCATCCGGTGACCAGTTTGTGGCAGACCAGGGTGTCAAAGATTTTATTACAAAAGAATTTGGAGCATACGCTGTTGAAATGGAAGGCGCGGCAATCGCACAGGCAGCATATCTGAACAATGTACCTTTCCTTGTGATCCGTGCAATTTCTGACAAAGCAGATGGAAGTGCAGAGATGGATTATCCGACATTCGAAGCGCAGGCAGCAGAGCACAGTTTCAAGCTGACACTCCGCATTCTGAAAGACATTCAGGGCTGAAGCGCACACTTGAAAAGATTCTGCATAGAATGTTATAGATGATGACGAAACAGGAGCCTGTCCATGTATTATGACAAGTTTCTTCCATTTTATATGACGTATGCAGATTCTTCTCTTTACAGCAGAGAGAGAATACAGGAGCAGGAATTTGCTCTGATGAAATCTTATTATCCGGAAACTGCCCGCAAAATTCAGGAAAAAGTTGAAGAAGAATGTCAGCTTATGGATTATGAGGGAAGCAGACTTTATGATGAGCATCCGGACAAATTTATGATGCATCGGCTTTACAGGCAGATACGTTCTCAGGTAGACGGAGAAATGGCAGCGCAGGAGATTTCTGATGAATTTCTGGATGAACTGATCCAGGTGCTTTTGTATCAGGAGATTTCCAGGCGACGGTGCAGACGACGCAGATACCGTGGATTCTGACAGTTGAGCGAATAAGAACACTGCAGTTCGTAATGCCGGAATCCGATGGTGTACACAGGGGCATTACAGAGGGATTATGAAAGATTAAATATGATGACATTACAGGAATTTTTGGAAAAACAATTTGATGAAAACCTGATGCTTGCAGTCTTAAGCGGCCAGCGGAGCAAGGAAAAAGAGGCTCCTTCCAAGGTGCGGATCCGCCAGATAGAACTGAAAGGCAGCGTCTGTTATCAGGCATCCTCCACGGTGGGAACCAAGGTCCTTCACTCCAATTACAGCAGAGAAGAAGTGATCGCATATGTGGAACAGAGTCTTCAGGAGGGTGGATTTTCCCAGCTGCAGGTGCAGGGAAGATGCAAAGATGGCAGTGTTCTTGTCAGCAAAAAGGGGAAAGTAACTGTCAAAGTGAAAGAGCATCAGGCGAAAGAGCCTGTTCAGATTCTGGCACACAATCGTGTGAAACAGTATATATTGAAGGAAGGAACTCCGGTTCCATTCCTGGTGGATCTGGGAGTTATGAACAAAGAAGGAAAAATCCATCGTCCGGCTTATGACAAGTTCAAACAGATCAACCGTTTCCTGGAGTTTATTGAGGATATTCTTCCGGCATTGTCCAGGGAGCGGGAGGTCACGATCCTGGATTTTGGATGTGGCAAATCATATCTGACATTTGCCATGTATTATTATCTGAAGGAACTCAAAAAATATGACGTTCATATCATTGGGTTGGGCCTGAAGGAAGATGTGATCCGGAAATGCAATGGACTGGCAGAAAAATACGGATATGAGAAACTGCATTTTCTGTGTGGTGATATTGCGGAATATGAAGGTGTGCAGAAAGTAGATATGGTGGTAACGCTCCATGCATGTGACAAAGCAACCGATTATGCACTTGCTAAAGCGGTTGAGTGGGATGCGCAGGTGATACTGTCTGTTCCATGCTGTCAGCATGAACTGAATGACCAGATTCAGAATAAACTGCTTTCTCCGGTGCTGAAATATGGACTTCTGAAAGAAAGAATGTCTGCACTTCTTACAGACGGAATCCGTGCAGAACTTCTGGAATCGAAGGGATACAGTACGCAGATTCTGGAATTTATTGATATGGAACATACACCGAAGAATCTCCTGATCCGGGCAGTAAAGACAGGCAGATCCCGTTCGGGTGAAGCTTTGAAAGAGATGACGGATGCCATTCATGGTCATCTGACTCTGGAAAAACTTCTCTATCCGGATGGATTTGATGCGAAGGAGGGAGTATGAGAACCATAACAAGATTTTTGAGAAGGTTTTTAATACTTCTGATCGTGTTTGTAATGGGAGTAGCGGGAACTGCTTTTCTCATGAATAATGAGACGACGGATGATCGTTCCGATATGAATAATCCGACGTTGCCGGAAGTAATGGTGGATTTTAACGGTACGCTGGCAAACAGAATGTATGGATATCGCCAGCCGATGGAAGCAGATTTTGTCCGCGACAGTGTAACACCGCTGGATACAACAAAGAAACTTACGATCGCCGTTAATTCTTATGAGGAAAAAATCGAAAGTCTGTCCTATGAAGTGCGTACTTCGGATGGAACCAAGATTGTTGAGAATCGTAAGGTCAAGAGCCTTGACAGCTCAGGATCTGACGGATATCTGCGTGCACAGATCGAGATCAGTTCCGGTCTTTTGATGAATCAGGAGTATTCTCTTCAGATCTCGCTGGATACCAGTGACGGAGAAGCGTATTATTACACAAGAGTAGTTTCCAGGTCTTCGACGAATACGGAGGATTATTTGAAGTTTGCTTCCAGTTTTGCACAGATGTGTATGGATAAAAACGCTGCAGACGGGATTGCGGCCTATCTGGAATCTACAGAATCTTCTTCGACAAATTTTACGGCTGTGACGATACAGTCACCACTTTCTACGATCAGCTGGGGAAATTTAAGTCCGCAGATATCCAAGAAAGGCATTCCGGTCATTAAAGAGATCAATGAGACGACGGCGAGTATTTCGCTGGAATATGAGATAAAGGCAGCCAACGAAAACGGTGGCGCAGAGTATTATAATGTGACGGATTTTTACCGGCTTCGCTATACGGATACCAGAATTATGCTGTTGGATTTTCAGCGAAGCGCAGATCAGGTATTTGATCCTCAGCAGGCAGTGATCACAGATGATGGGCTGCTTCTTGGAGTCCGGGACAAAAATGTCACGATGCTTTCCAATGAAGATGGCAGTGTGACTGCTTTTACGCAGGAAGGTGCCTTGTGGACTTATGCGCCGGATACCGGCAAATTTGTAGATGTCTTTGATTTCCGCAGAAAATCAAACGGAGATTTTCGTGATTCCAGAATGGAACATGATATCAAGCTGCTGGGCATTAATGACAGTGGGGATCTGGATTTCATGGTTTATGGTTATATGAACCGCGGAACATATGAAGGATATTGTGGTGTTGGAATCTACCATTATGACCATGATCAGAATGTTGTAGAGGAACGTGTGTTTATTCCAACGTCAGAATCATTTGAATTCCTGAAATCAGACCTTGGAACGCTGAGCTATGTGAATAAAGATAATCAGCTGTTTCTTTTGCTTGCAGGCAGGCTTTATCAGATCAATATTGATGAAAGCAGTTATGATGTGCTTGCAGATAATATTGATGGAAATCAGTTTGCGGTTTCGGCTACCAATGCACATGCAGCATGGCGGATCAGTGACGGGGATCAGGCTGGTCAGGTAGAATTCATCGATTTTGATACGCTGGAAACAAGAAATGCTACACCGGATGCAGGACAGAGCCTTCGTGTGCTGGGATTTATGAATGAAGATGTGGTCTATGGTATCGTTTTGGACGGTGACAGTCTTACAGATGAAAACGGACATACTACAGATGGAATTACTTCAATCAGAATTGAAGGTTTTGACGGAACAGTCAAAAAGGAGTATCATCAGGATGGATATTATATTACAGATGTGACGGTTGGAAGTACCCTTATGCAGTTTAATCTTTCTGAAAAAACTGGAAGCTCTTATACTGTGAAAAATAAGGACAACATCATGAATAATCAGGCAGCGGCAGCAAAGGTTGTTTCTGCTGAACAGAGCAGTACAACCCGCCAGGGCGTGATCGTCAAGCTGGCATTTGACAACAAACCGGAAACAGACGAACCGTTGATTCTTACTGCAAAGATGAAAAATACAGGGGAAAAAACAGTTCAACTGGATGTTGACAAGAGTCAGATCAGTAATATTTATTATGTATATGCAAAGGGCGGACTGGATAGTACGTGGACAGATCCGGCACAGGCAATTCTCCATGCAGACAGTCTGACAGGTGTGGTTCTGAACCGGGCACAGCAATATGTATGGGAACGTGGAAATATGAAAACACAGCTGACGCTGAATACAGAGGATGTTCCGGAGATCATTCGAAGTGGTTCCTGGGACAAAGACGTTCTGCAGCAGGGACTGGGAGATTCAGGAACGGTGATCGACCTTACCGGATGCAGTTTGGAAAATGTACTCTATGAAATCAGTGCGCAACGTGCGGTTATAGCCAAGACCGGTGCAGATTCCAGTGTAGTGATCGTTGGATACGATCAGTACAATACCTGGCTTCTTGATCCGGCTACAGGCGAAGTAAGTCCTTACGGAATGAACGATAGTACGGCGTTATTCCAGGCAGCAGGAAATGTCTTTATTTCCTATCTTGATAACCAAAAATAAATTTAACAGGAGGACAGGCTTATGTTAAGCAAAAGCATCACGAAACTTGTGCAGTATGGAATGGAAACAGGACTGGTACCGGAGTGTGAAAAAAATTACACCATCAATCTTCTTCTGGATGTATTTCATGAAGACGAATATGTAGAACCGGAAGAGAGCTTTTCTGATGTAGATCTGGAAGAAACTTTAAATGAACTTCTGGATGAAGCCGTAAAGAGAGGACTGATCGAAGACAGTGTTGTGTATCGTGATCTTTTTGATACAAGACTGATGAACTGTCTGATGCCGCGTCCGGCGCAGGTTCAGAAAGAATTCTGGGATAAGTATCAGAACAGTCCGCAGGAAGCTACCGATTACTTCTATAAATTAAGCCAGGACAGCAACTATATTCGCCGCTATCGTGTAAAGAAAGATCAGAAATGGAAAGTAGACAGCCCGTATGGCGAAATTGATATTACCATTAATCTTTCCAAACCGGAAAAAGATCCAAAAGCGATCGCAGCAGCAAAAAATGCGAAAGCAAGCAGCTATCCAAAATGTCTCCTTTGTCCGGAGAATGAAGGATATGCAGGTCGTGTCAATCATCCGGCAAGACAGAATCACAGAATCATTCCGATCACGATCAACGATACACCATGGGGCTTCCAGTATTCTCCATATGTATATTACAATGAGCATTGCATCGTGTTCAACAGCAAGCATACTCCGATGAAGATTGAGAGAAACACCTTTATCAAACTGTTTGATTTCGTAAAACTGTTTCCTCATTATTTCCTGGGATCCAATGCAGATCTTCCGATCGTTGGTGGTTCTATCTTAAGTCATGATCATTTCCAGGGCGGACATTATACATTTGCAATGGCAAAAGCTCCGATTGAGAAGCATGTGACGATTCCGGGATTTGAAGATGTGGAAGCCGGCATTGTCAAATGGCCGCTTTCCGTACTTCGTATCCGCCACAAAGATTCTGCGCGTCTGGTCGATCTGGCAACTCATGTACTGGAAGTATGGAGAGGATATACTGATGAAGCTGCATTTGTTTTTGCAGAGACAGACGAAGAACCGCACAACACGATCACACCGATCGCACGTAAAGCAGGCGATATGTTTGAACTGGATCTGACTCTGAGAAACAACATCACAACAGAGGAAAATCCGCTTGGTGTATATCATCCGCATGCAGAGTATCATCACATTAAGAAAGAAAATATCGGTCTGATCGAAGTTATGGGGCTGGCAGTTCTTCCGGCAAGACTGAAAGAAGAACTGGAGCTTCTGGAAGAATACATTCTGGAAGGAAAAGATATCGCATCCAACGAAAAGATTGAGAAACATGCCGCATGGGCAGCTGAATTTCTTCCGAAATACAAGGATATCAACAAAGAGAATGTTCATGAAATCCTTCAGAAAGAAGTTGGTATTGTATTTACACATGTTCTGGAAGATGCCGGTGTTTACAAATGCACACCGGAAGGCAGAGAAGCATTTATGAGATTCATCGAATCATTATAAAAAAACACATAATATACAAAAGACAGGGACTTAAGGCGCAGAGCTTTGAGTCCCTGTCTGCATATAAAAAGCACAGACGGGACAGTAGCATATTACAGTCCGGAAACAGAACTGTGTTAAAATGACATTATAAGGTATGTTTGGAGAATGTGAAAACAGTGCGAAGGAAATTCCGGCAAAGGAGGCATGGAATGAAGCAAAAATATGTACTTACAGCAGTGGCGGTTGTGGCTGTCGGAGCGGTGGCATTGGGTACGGTCCCGATGTGGGAAGGGATGAATTCTGTGAAACAGGAGGAGACCAGAACGAGTATTATTGAGGAACCGGTAAATACAGAAACAGAAGTAACCGGTACGCCAACGCCTCTTCCGACGACGGCCCCGGTTACTGGAATTTCTCATACGGACAGTTATGAAGATCTTTATGCCCAGGTAAAAGAATGGCAGAATAATTCTTCATACAGTAATGTTCAGCCCCGCATCATGACTGTTGAAGAGTCAGCAGATGCGACAGGGACAGACTCGGCTGTTTCAAATTCCAGTATGGCGGCAACTATGCCGGAAGAACCAATTGACCAGGAATATGGCTTTGATCCATCATCAGAAGGTAAAGATTATTCTACGACCACCGCACAGGAAGAACTGATTGATGAGGCAGATATCGTAAAAACAGATGGCAGCTGTATTTATGCCATGGACAGTAAAGGAACATTGCGTATTGCAGATGCAGCGTCCATGAAATTACTCTGTGAGATTAATGGAGAGAACAGCTCCGATTATAAGGAAATGTATGTGGATGGTAACTGCCTGCAGCTGATCTGTCAGCAGGAAGATTATATAACTTATAAAGGCAGTATAGATCTTCCGTCAGCAAATGCAGGTGGAGAAAAGAATACAGATGGAGTCCGAACCAGTTATAGTATGCCGGTAACTACTGTGACAGTAGAAACCTATGATATCTCAGACAGGGAAAAACCCAAAAAGACAGGCGTTTATCATCAGGATGGAAGTTATCTTTCCTCTCGAAGAACTGACGGAAGAATGTATCTTTTTACATCATATACTCCGGAAGTCGGAGACAGCGCAGATCAGTTACAGTACTATGTGCCAAGGTGCGGAGAAGAGTATATTGACTATGACCATATTTACCTTCCAACACCGGAAAAAGATTTTTCTTATAATGGCAGGATATATCTGGTAGCAGGGGCTGTCGCACAGGAGAATCCGGATCAGGCAACAGATGTTATGGCCGTTGTCAGCAGCGCAAATATTTTTTATGTCAGTGAAAATAATATCTATTCAGCAACAGAAATCTGGAATGACCGGGAAACTCGTACGGAAATTGTACGAATCGGCTACAGAGACGGGAAATTTACCGACGGGGCAGCAGGTTCTGTAGCGGGGGAACTTCACAACAATTTTTCCATGAACGAGGCAGATGACTGTCTTCGCATTGTAACCACTGTTGAAGGCTGGGATAAAGATTATAGTAATTTTTCCAGAAGTAATGGATTATATGTGCTGAATGAGAAACTCAAAACAATTGGAAAGATTGAAGATCTGGCAGAGGGAGAGCAGATAAAGGCTGCACGGTTTATGGGAGATACAGGATATTTTGTCACATATCGAAATACGGATCCTCTTTTTGCAGCAGATCTTTCTGATCCGAAGAACCCCAGGATTATGAGCGAACTGAATATTACCGGATTTTCTGAGTATCTGCATTTCTACGGAGAAAATCAATTGCTGGGAATCGGCTGGGAAACAGATCCGGATACAGGCAATGTGACGGGGATGAAATGTTCTATGTTTGATATTTCCGATCCATCAGATGTCAGAGAAACAGACCGTTTTATATTAAAGGATGTTTCATTTTGTGACGCGCTTTATAATTACCATGCGATTCTTGCAGCTCCGAAGAAAAGTCTGTTCGGGTTTGCTTATGGAAACTATGGAGATAACACTGATGTATATGACAGCAGTGAGAAGTATTATTATGCACTGCTTTCCTATCATGATCAAAATGGATTTGAGCCGCAGATGTATCTGAATATCAATGACAGTGAACTTTTTGCAGGCTCCATGAGTTATCAGGATTATTGCAGAGTACGCGGCGTGTATATCGGAGATATGTTTTATCTGGTAACAGAGAAGGGAATTGTTTCTTATAATATACAGAAGGATTATGAACAGACCGGAACCCTTAAATGGGAAGCTTAAACGCAATAAAACCATGTTTCTCCTGTATTTACTCCTTGCAGTAATCCAACGAATAGTCTATACTAGAAAGCAATTGGATGAGAATGAAGACAGAGAGGTATAGATTATGAAGCTCACAACTGTAAAAGAAATTTATAAAAACAGAGAAGAATACTTGAATAGGGAAGTAACTGTAGGAGGATGGGTACGAAGCGTACGTGGTTCCAAGGCATTTGGTTTTATCGTACTTCATGATGGTACTTTTTTTGAGACACTGCAGGTTGTATATCACGACAATATGCCGAATTTTGCCGAGATCAGCAAGCTGAATGTAGGCGCTGCTATTATCGTCAGGGGAACTCTGGTTCCGACACCGGAAGCAAAACAGCCGTTTGAAATTCAGGCTGATGAAGTACAGGTAGAAGGCGCATCTGCACCGGATTATCCGCTTCAGAAGAAACGTCATACTCTGGAATACCTGAGAACCATGACACATTTGAGACCGAGAACAAACACTTTCCAGGCGGTATTTCGTGTACGTTCCCTTTGTGCATACGCGATCCACAAATTCTTCCAGGAAAGAGGTTTCGTATATGTACACACACCGCTGATCACAGGAAGTGACTGCGAGGGTGCGGGAGAGATGTTCCAGGTTACTACACTGGATATGAAGAATCCTCCGCTGAATGAAGACGGTACTGTAGATTACAGTCAGGATTTCTTCGGCAAAGAGACTAATCTTACAGTAAGTGGTCAGCTGAACGGTGAGACTTATGCACAGGCATTCCGTAATATTTATACATTCGGACCGACTTTCCGTGCAGAGAACTCCAATACAACACGTCATGCTGCTGAGTTCTGGATGATCGAGCCGGAATGTGCATTTGCCGATCTGGATGACAATATGGATCTTGCAGAGGACATGCTGAAATACGTGATCCGTTATGTGCTGGAGAATGCTCCGGAGGAGATGAACTTCTTCAATTCCTTTATCGACAAAGGACTTCTGGATCGCCTGAACCATGTAGTGGATTCTGAGTTTGGTCATGTGACTTATACAGAAGCAATTGAACTTCTGGAGAAAAACAATGACAAATTCGATTACAAAGTATTCTGGGGATGCGACCTTCAGACAGAGCATGAGCGTTATCTGACAGAAGAAATCTTCAAGAAACCTGTATTTGTGACAGATTATCCGAAGGAGATCAAGGCATTCTACATGAAACAGAACGAGGATGGCAAGACAGTTGCTGCCATGGACTGTCTGGTACCTGGAATCGGTGAGATCATTGGTGGAAGCCAGAGAGAGGATGATTACGATAAGCTGAAAGCACGTATGGATGAGCTGGGACTGAAAGCAGAAGACTATCAGTTCTATATGGATCTCCGTAAATATGGTTCCACGCGTCATTCAGGATTTGGACTGGGATTTGAACGCTGCGTAATGTATCTGACAGGTATGGGCAATATCCGTGACGTAATTCCATTCCCAAGAACAGTTAACAACTGCGATTTATAATAAGGAGTAGTTTTTGCATGATTAGATTTATTCATCTTTCAGATGTACATCTGGGGGCAGTCCCTGACCGGGGCTGTCCGTGGAGTCATGAGAGGGAAGAAGAAATCTGGGAAACATTCCGCCGGGTCATTGTGGGTATCCGCAAGAATCCGGTGGATTTGTTGTTTATAGCCGGTGACCTTTTTCATCGTCAGCCTCTTCTCAGGGAACTGAGAGAAGTTGACGATTTGTTTGCGTCTATACCGGATACCAGAGTTTTTCTGATGGCAGGAGATCATGACTATATAAAAGAAGATTCGTTTTACAGAAATTTTGTCTGGTCACGGAATGTAACCTTTTTTGACAGGGAACAGCAGTCCTGTGTGGAGATCGCGGACAAACAGATTTTTGTATATGGGCTGAGTTATGAGCATCCGGAGATCCGTACACCATTATATGATGAATGGAAGCCGCAAAATAAGCCTGGCTTTCATGTACTGCTCGCACATGGCGGCGAAGTCGGATATTGTCCGATGGATTTTACAAGGCTGGCAGCGGCAGGATTTGATTATATAGCGCTCGGGCATTCTCATAAACCACATACAGTATGTCGCGATAAGATTGTCTATGCAGGTGCACTGGAACCACAGGATCGAAATGACGTCGGAAAGCATGGATATATAGAAGGGGAATTTGATGGGGAAACCGTTAAGCTGAAATTACGCCCCTTTGCTCTTCGTTCTTATCAGAACCTGGTCCTTGCGGTAGATCAGAATACCACACAGTATGCATTGGAAGATATGCTTCGGAAGGAAGTTATGAAGCGGGGCGGAAGAAATATATATCGTCTGATCATTAAGGGAAAACTTTCTCCGGATAATGTCCTCCTGCCGGAACGCCTTCACGGACTGGGAAATATTGTGGAGATCATGGATGAATCAAGACCTGCGTATCAGTTGGAAAGCCTGTATCGCCAGTACAGGGGGACTCTGATCGGGGACTATATCAAAACTTTTTTAAAGAGAGATCTGACAGTAGTGGAGAAAAAAGCACTCTACTATGGACTTCAGGCACTTTTGACTACAAAAGTCCTGACCAGTGACAGGAAAAGAATATGAAGATCAAGCAAATTGAAATTAAAGATTTTGGAAGTATTTACAGGCAGACGATTGCTTTTTCTCCGGACATGAATGTACTGTACACGGAGAAAGAACGAACAAGAAGAGAAATCCAGGCTTTTATAGAGAGTATGCTGTTTGGAAGGACGGATGTTCCTTATGCAGGGGTACTCTGGTTTGAGAGTGGCGGGCGCAACTACCGGCTGACACGAGATCTTCACAGAGAAGAACCTTACAGTGAACTTCTCTGTGAAGAGAGTGGAGAGCTTCTTGATGCGGACCATATCAGTGAGGAAAAAATGGCACTGGGTATCAGTGAAGCTGTATATGAGAATGCAATCTGTATTTCTCCATTGAAAGGTAATACCGGGGCAGAAATCGTACGTGAAGTGCAGAAGCAGATGACTGGCTTTCAGACAACGGGAGACTGCTCTGTGGATCTGGGTAAAACCTCCCAGAGGATCAAGATGACAAGAAAAGGTTACCAGGTGCAGGTGGAACGCCGCAAAAAGGCAGACCAGCTGGCAAAAGAAAAAATTTCCGCACAGATTAAAAGCATACGCAGAGAGATCCGTGATACTGAGGAACAGAAGAATCAGCTTGGAGAACAGGAAGATGTGCTTCGCATGAATGAAGAAAGTAACGGATATCATCTTCTTGACGAACGAATCGGGGCACTGGAAACAAGAAATCAGGCACAGATCGCGGGAATGTGTATGACTGCATTTCTGGCACTGGCAGGGGCGTTACTTCTGGCACTGGAGGCAGGAAGTACGATTCCGGCGGTACTGGTAGGAGTTGCCGGTGTTTTGGCGTTTATTGCAGAGCTGAATTTTGAAATGCGTACAGTACGTGAACTGGAAAAACGCAAAAGAATGAAGTCCAGATGGATCGCAAGACAGAATAAGCTGGAAGGCGGCCGCAGCAGTCTGGAGGAAGAATTACGTGAAAAAAATATGGAACTTTCCAATCTGACAGAAGAACTTCGTGAAATGGAAGAGTATGCGTATCTGCCTCTGATGGAAGAAGTTGAGATCGATGCGCTGAATCTGGCAATGGATACGATTGATAAACTGTCGGAACAGATGTATCGTCAGACAGGAAACAGACTGGTGAGGACGATGTCGGAGACTCTCAGAGGAATTACCGGTGGTACCTGTCATGAGCTGATGGTTGATGATGAATTTCATATCAGCGTTGATACAGGGAAAGAAGTACTGCCGATTGAAAATCTGCGTCTGATCATGGTTGAACAGATTTATCTTGCGATGAGACTGGCCGCAGGAGAGCTTCTGTGTGGAGCAGAAAAGCTTCCGGTCATCTTTGATGAAATGTTCTGCGCCTTTGATCCGAAAAGGCTGGAAACAGCTGTTTTATGGATTACAGGGTCTGGGCGTCAGGTGATCATAAGTACAAGCAAAAAACAGGAATTGGATGTGTTACAGAAAACAGGACTTTCTGTCAATGAGATTTCTTTATGACTGAGAAGAGAATAAAAAACACCCTGCAGATTTTTCTGCAGGGTGTTTTGCATTGTGCTGTGAAGAAGTGACAGAATTTATTTGTCATACTGAGCCATGTAATTATTGACGCATTTTTTGATTCTGTCTGCAGGGTTGAGCAGATGGCTGACAGACATATCATGATTCAGTGTATCGATGATCAGAGCAATATATTTACTCAGGTCGCAGCTGATATAGTAGTCTCTTGCGAGAAGTTCCGGATCCTGATAAACAAGGTTTGTAGTAAGCAGTTTATCAAAGGTTCCTTTTGCGTATGCTGCGTCGAATTTTTCCATTCCCTCTGTGAAGAGTCCGAAAGTTGTGCAGATAAAGATCTTGCCGGCACCACGTTTTTTCAGAAGAGATGCAATTTCCAGAATACTGCTTCCTGAGGAAATCATATCATCGATCAGGATAACATCCTTGCCTTCAAGTTTTGGACCGAGGAATTCATAGGCTGCGATCGGGTGACGGCCTTTAACTACTTTGGTGTAGTCAAGACGTCTGTAGTACATACCCATATCTACGCCGAGAACGTTTGCAAGGTAGATCGCTCTGCGCATGCTTCCTTCGTCCGGGCTGATGATCATGAAGTGATCATTGTCAATATGAAGACCTTCTACATTTTTGAGGAGAGCCTTGATGAACTGATAGGACGGCTGGATAGTTTCGAAACCATGCAGTGGAGTTGCGTTCTGTACACGTGAATCATGAGCATCGAATGTAATGATGTTTTCTACACCCATTTTTGTCAGTTCCTGGAGTGCGGATGCACAGTCAAGGGATTCACGTCCGATACGTTTGCTCTGGCGGCTCTCATAGAGATATGGCATGATGACATTGACTCTGCGGGCTTTGCCGCCGACTGCAGCGATGGCACGTTTCAGATCCTGAAAATGATCGTCAGGTGACATCATGTTGGTGTATCCGCTGATCGTGTAGTTGATACTGTGATTGCAGACATCAACCATAACATAAATATCGTCACCACGTACAGATTCACTGATCTCGCCTTTTCCTTCACCGGAACCGAAACGAGGGGTTTTGACATTGATGATATAGGAATCACGCTGATATCCTTCAAAAGCGCAGGTGCCTAATTCAGGATTCTCACGCTCTTTTCTCCATTTTACAAGCCATTCATTTACTTTTTCGCCAAGGGGGCGGCAGCTATCGAGGGGAATAAGCCCCAGCCTTCCTACAGGAAGTGTTGTCAGTTCCTTGTTGTTTAACTGTGCCATCGTTTATTTTCCTCCTAAAAATATTTTCTGTATTCGGATGTCTTTGCCGATAAGCTTCAGCATCTGGTAATTACTTGCTATCCGGGAAAAAGTTCTCTCGGAATAGGTGGCTGAAAAATCTTCAAGTTTCAGATTCGTAGATATGATCGTGGATTTACGACGGGAAATACGTTCGTTAATACACAAAAATAACTGCGAGGAGACAAAACTGTTGGTAAGCTCTGTCCCAAGATCATCTATGATCAGAAGATCACAGTCAAGGATAAAATCATCACCCGGGTCTGTTTCGGATTTTCTGGAAAAAGCTGTCTGAGCCAGACGGTCAAACAGATCAAATGCAGAAAAATACAGAACACAGTGTGCGGTTTTGAGAAGCTCGCTGGCAATACAGTGAGAGAGAAAGGTCTTGCCTACTCCGGTGCTGCCGTACAGAAACAGGTTCTGTGCGCGCTTGTCAAAATCATCTACAAAGTTCCGAGCAGTATTATAAGCCCGTTTTGCTGTTTCGCGGGCTGTTAATCCGGTTGCTTCGTTCTTCATTGTATCAGAATACCAGTCAAAAGAAAAGTGTTCAAAGTTCTCTTTTTTGAGAATCTCTTTCAGATTTGACTGTGTGTACAGTAATTCGACCTCGGATTTTTTGAAACAGGAACATTTTTGTCCGTCAACATAGCCAGTATCCTGACAGAGTGGACAGAAATAATGAGGTTCCAGATAATCATCAGAAAATCCGTTGCTGCGAAGAAGTGTACGGCGTTCCTGAGCCAGAGCGGCCACGTCTTTTTTGAGATCTTCTACAGTATCGGATTCGCCCAGCAGAAGAGAACGGGCTTTTCTGGCACTCAAGGCTGCAACCTCCTGATCAATCTCCAGCAGGCGTGGAACACGGATAAATGCTTCTTTGCGGCGTTCTTCCAGATCATGCTGCACCTGGGACTGACGCCGGCTGTATTCTCTCATAATAATATCATACTGAAAATTCTGTAAAGCCACGGTACTCTCCTTTACTGGGTTACTGTTCACTTCGTTCACGGTAACTTTACTGGTTCAATAGATGCTTCTCATATTCGTCGAAGTTGTATTCTCGCTGCTGGAAGTTATTGAAACGGTTATTGGAAGGCTGTGCAGGTTTGGAGGATGCTGCTTTCCGGTCCTGACGGCGTTTCTTGTGTTCGGTATCCAGAGTATGGATGTCATCGATCGTATGTACATCTTTCTTTTTCCAGCCTTCCAGAATCTTGTCTGTATACTGGAAGCTGGCCTGACCTGTCTGAAGGACAGTACGGTTGCAGGCTTCCTGGATGACCTCCATGGAAAAGCCATAGGTTCGAAGCCAGGTGTCCATCAGTGTGATCTCTGTCTCTACGGGATTGCGGTTGGTGATTCCGAGAGCCTTGAGAATAGAAAAATAGTCTTTATTATATCGGGAGCCGGACTGCTTGGCTTCTTCCACAGAGGTAATCCCCTCCTCAGCCCAGGCAAGAGCCACCTTCTCGATGTAGCGGATGCTCTTGTGATTGTGGCCCACGCAATATTCAATCAGATATTCGATCAGGTCAGCAGACATGCCAAGGCCATCATAGAAGAAAAGCATCTTTTGAATTTCTGTAGGTGAAAGTGTTTTGCCAAGATATTGTTCGGCTACATAAAGAAGCTGGATGATATCTTCGTTTTGTTTCAGTTCATTTACACGGTCCGGAGTAAGTGCTTCTGTACGGACAACAGGCTGGTCCTTCGGCTGTTCGGAAGTAACGGAAATCTCATCCTGCACGGCATCCGTCGGACAGGAAGGAGCTACAGGAGTGAGAAGAGAAATTCCGCAAAGCTTATTATTGTCTGTGAAATCAAGAGTAAGAAGCTGCTGTTTGGCCCAGTATTTCAGTGCACGGAGAATATCTCTCTCGGTGCAGAGAAGACGGTCTGCCATCTGCTCCAGACTGAAAGAAACCGGAGCACTGGAAAGTGCACGTAAAAGGTAGATATATACTTTTACAAACTCTCCATTAGCTTCCGGCATATAATTATCAATAAATGTGTTCGATAAGATCGTAACCTCCGGGAGGGAGGCATTATGTAATGTGATCATTGCCATGAAATATCGCTCACTTTCCGATGCTGTTCATTTCATCAGGATATTACCTGTGAACAGTTATGACTTTTCCGCAATAATGCGGCTGTTTTGGAACACTTGGATTATAGCACAACATTTTTCAAATGAGAATAGGCGATTTTTTTACAGAGGATTTCCACAAATGAATGTGGATAATGTGGATAATGTGGAAAGTACATGGAGGATAAAATTATGTGCAACCGCGAAAAATGGCGAAATTTCGTATATTATCGCAAAAAATATGAAAAATCGACAAAATATTATGTGAACCAGTTTTGCATAAAAAATCCACATGCCATACGCATATAAAAATGTGTATAAACATGTGGATAATGTGGATAACTTATTTGCCAAGGAGCTGTTCACCAATATTTACAACGTCTCCGGCGCCCATAGTTATCAACAGGTCGCCCTGTGTACAATTTTCTAATAAAAAGTTTTCAATCTCGTCGAAGGTCGGGAAGTATTCACATGGAGTACCGAGTTCGACGATTTTTTCCTGCAGATTTCTGGAAGAAATGCCAAGATTATCCGTTTCACGTGCAGCATAGATATCAGCCAGTACGACGTGATCTGCAAGGGTAAGAGCTTTGGCAAATTCCGGAAGAAGGGCTTTGGTACGTGTATAAGTATGAGGCTGGAATACACACCAGATCTTCTTATGTGGATAATTTTTGGCTGCGTGAAGGGTGGCTTCAATCTCTGTCGGATGATGCGCATAATCATCAATGATCGTTACATCGCCAATTTTGCCTTTATACTGGAATCTGCGGTCTGTACCGCCGAAATCTTTCAGACCATCAAAGATCACTTCTGTAGACAGGTCAAGAAGCTGTCCTGCAGCGATAGATGCCAGAGCATTGGATACATTGTGAATGCCAGGCACTTTCAGAGAACATGTGCCCAGGTCTTCTCCGTTGTGAAGAACATGGAAGGTTGCATGGCCAAGTTCGTCATAAGTAATGTCTGTGGCTGTGTATTCAGCATCGTGTTCCAGACCGTAGGTGATCACTTTACATGGAAGATTTTCTGTGATCATTTCGTATTTTGGTGTATCTGCATTAATGATGAGAGCACCTTCTGCCGGGAGAAGTTCTGCAAATTTGCGGAAGGAATGACGGATATCATCAATATCTTTGAAGAAATCAAGATGATCCGCATCAATATTCAGAATGATCCCGATGGTTGGGAAAAAGCTCAGGAAGCTGTTGGTATATTCGCATGCTTCTGTCAGGAAGGTTTCAGACTGTCCAACACGGATATTACCGCCGATTGCAGGCAGGATACCGCCTACACTGATGGTCGGGTCACATTCACCTTTGAGAAGAATGTGAGAAAGCATGGATGTGGTCGTGGTTTTGCCATGTGTTCCGGCAACTGCGATGGAAGTATCATAGTTGCGCATGATCTGACCAAGAAGTTGCGCTCTGGTCAGCATCGGAATGCCTTTTTCTTTTGCACATGCAAATTCCGGGTTATCCGGGTGAATAGCTGCTGTATAGACAACCACCTGAACAGAATCGGAAATATTGGAGGCGCGCTGACCATAGTAAATTTTCGCACCTTTGCTTTCCAGAAGACTGGTCAGAGGGCTTTTTTTGGAATCAGAACCGGAAATTGTAAAACCTTCTTCAAGAAGAATTTCAGCCAGTCCACTCATACTGATGCCGCCGATACCAATGAAATGGATGGAGAGCGGTTTATGAAAGTCTATCTGATACATAATAAAAATCTCCTTATCTTTAATGTTTTTATTATACCTCTGTCAGATAAAAATGAAAAGTGTTACTTTTTATGAGAACAATGTGCAAATATACCAATATAATAGAAAAATAATTGTGCAAAACACACATAAAAAGCACTACGCTATTTTTGCGAGGTAAAAAAACGTGTGCAAAAAATATAAAAAACAGAAGAAAAAAACAAAAAAATTGTAAATTATGTTCACGGATGCGAAAAAGTATGATATAATGGAAAATCATAACATACAAGAGGTGATTGCGAGATGATGAAAAAAGAAATGATCGCCATGCTTCTGGCGGGTGGTCAGGGCAGCAGACTGGGAGTACTGACACAAAAGGTTGCGAAACCTGCAGTCGCTTTTGGCGGTAAATACCGCATTATTGATTTTCCATTAAGTAACTGTATTAATTCTGGTATCGACACAGTTGGTGTACTGACACAGTATCAGCCGTTGCGTCTGAATACGCATATCGGAATTGGTATTCCGTGGGATCTGGATCGAAATGAGGGCGGTGTTACGGTACTTCCTCCATATGAGAAGAGTACAAACAGTGAATGGTATACAGGAACCGCTAATGCGATCTTTCAGAATCTGGATTACATGCAGCAGTACAATCCGGATTATGTATTGATTCTGTCAGGTGACCATATTTATAAAATGGATTATGAAGTGATGCTGAATTATCATAAGGCAAACAAGGCAGATGTCACGATTGCCTGTATGCCGGTTCCGATGGAGGAAGCCAGCCGTTTCGGCATCATGGTAACTGATGGATCAGGGCGTGTGACAGAATTTGAAGAGAAACCGGAGAAACCAAGCAGTAATCTTGCTTCCATGGGAATTTACATATTTAGCTGGCCGGTACTCAAAGAGGCACTGATCGCGCTGAAAGATCAGAGCAACTGTGATTTTGGAAAACATATTCTTCCTTATTGTAAAGAGAACGGACAGAGACTGTTCGCATATGAATACAATGGCTACTGGAAAGATGTGGGAACACTTGGATCTTACTGGGAGGCCAATATGGAGTTGATCGATATCATACCGGAGTTCAACCTTTATGAAGAATTCTGGAAGATCTACACCAAGGGTGATATCATTCCACCGCAGTATATTGCAGAAGATGCCGTGACAGACCAGTGCATTATCGGCGAAGGTGCGGAAATCTATGGCGAAGTTCATCATTCAGTGATCGGACCAAATGTAGTGATCGGTAAGGGCACTGTGGTACGCGATTCGATCATTATGAGAAATACAGTGATCGGAGAAGATTCCGTTCTGGATAAAGCAATCGTGGCAGAGAATGTTACGGTTGGCAATCATGTAACACTTGGATGTGGCGAAGAAGCAGAAAATGTGCTGAAGCCGGCTGTATATGCATTCGGACTTGCGACTGTGGGAGAACAGAGCGTAATTCCGGATAACGTTAAAATAGGAAGAAATACTGCAATATCCGGAGTGACAGCGACAGAAGATTATCCGGGAGAAATCCTGGAAAGTGGACAGATCATTAAAGCAAAGGATGGTGAGCAGGCATGAGAGCAATTGGAATTATTCTGGCCGGCGGAAATAACAACCGCATGAGAGAACTGTCGGACAAGAGGGCGATTGCAGCGATGCCTGTTGCAGGAAGTTATCGAAGCATCGATTTTGCCCTGAGCAACATGGCAAATTCCCATGTTCAGAAAGTTGCAGTTCTGACGCAGTACAATGCAAGATCGTTAAATGAACATTTGAGTTCCTCAAAATGGTGGGATTTTGGAAGAAAGCAGGGAGGTCTGTTTGTATTCACTCCTACGATTACCAAGAATAACAGCTTATGGTATCAGGGAACAGCAGATGCCATTTATCAGAATATTGATTTTTTGAAAAAGAGTCATGAACCTTATGCAATCATTGCATCCGGTGACTGTGTGTATAAGATGGACTATAATAAAGTCCTTGAATATCATATTGCGAAACGGGCAGATATTACAGTTGTCTGCACAACATGCCGGGACCAGAAAGAGGTAGAGCGCTTTGGTGTGCTTCGTATGAATGACGATGGCAGAATCGTGGAGTTCGAAGAGAAACCGATCGTTTCTTCTTATAATACAATATCAACAGGTATTTACGTTGTAAGAAGAAGGCTGCTGATCGAACTGATCGAGCGGGCTGCACAGGAAGGCAGACATGATTTTGTAAATGACATTCTGATCCGTTACAAAAACCTGAAACGAATTTATGGTTATAAGACAGAGGATTACTGGAGTAATATTTCTGATGCAGAAGCTTATTATCGTACCAATATGGCATTTCTGCAGCCGGAGATCCGTAATTATTTCTTCAGACAGGAACCGGGAATCAAAACAAAGATCGACGATCTTCCGCCGGCCAAGTATAATCCTGGGGCAGAGGTGAAGAACAGTCTTGTTGCGAGTGGCTGCATTATCAATGGTACAGTAGAGAATTCAGTACTGTTCAAGAGTGTATATGTCGGCAATAATTGTGTGATAAGGAATTCAGTGATCCTTAATGATGTGTATATCGGAGATAACACTGTCATAGAGAACTGTATTGTTGAGAGCCGGGATACGATTCGGGCGAATTCCAGCTATAAAGGCGAAGACGGAAAAGTCAGGATCGTTGTTGAAAAAAATGAACGCTATGGATTATAATTGCTGAAGACAGCAGCTTGTAATCTGTAAAATAAAGAAATGCGTATGAAAATGAAAGGGGCAGGCACGATGAATATTACAGACGTACGTGTGAGAAAAGTTGCGAAGGAAGGAAAGATGAAGGCGGTCGTTTCGATTACGATTGATGAAGAATTTGTAGTTCATGATATCAAAGTAATTGAAGGCGAGAAGGGACTGTTTATTGCAATGCCGAGCCGCAAAGCTACAGATGGTGAATACAGAGACATTGCGCATCCGATCAATTCCCGTACCAGAGATAGGATCCAGACACTGATTCTTGAAAAGTATCAGGAAATGCTGGATGCAGAACCGGAAGAGGAACTGGAAGAAGCAGTTGAATAAATACAGTGGCTGCAGACAGATCAGCCGATTTTTGAATCTCTAAATAAGAATTAATAAGATCCGGGGACATGGGATAAATCCTGTGTTCCTGGATCTTTTATGTTTCTGGAAAAATATGTAAAAAATGAAATGATTCTGTAATAATTTAGAATTTTGGAGGCAAAATCTACTGGATTTCAGGGTATAAAAATGTGAAATGTTACATGAATGTTACAAAAATGAAATGAAAGTATTGATTATTTGTGAGAATGTGTTATACTTAACCTACAAAATATTTAAGAGGTGTTTTTATGAAGAGTAAGAAAGTTCTTTCACTGCTGTTGGCATGTGCAGTGACCGTATCTATGGGAACAACCGTATTTGCTTCCACAGAAGATCAGATTGCAGCTGCACAGGCACAGAAGCAGGAAGCACAGGCAGGACTTGCGCAGGCCCAGGCGAATATCAGCGGGCTGGAAAGCAAGAAACAGGAACTGGAGTCCTACCTTGCAGAACTGAATTCCCAATATAATGAACTTACAGACAGTATTTCACAGCTCAGCATTGAGGCTGCCGAGAAAGAAGAGGAGCTTAAGAATGTAAAGGCTCAGCTTGAAGTGGCAAAGCAGAATGCACAGGATCAGTACGAGGCAATGAAGATTCGTATCCAGTACATGTACGAGCATGGTGGAAGTACTATGCTTGAAATGCTTCTGTCATCTGACAATCTTTCTGATTTTATGAATCAGGCAAACAATGTGGCTACAATTTCTACATATGACAGAAACATGCTGAAGAAATATGAGGAGACACAGGAAGCAATCAAGACTCAGGAAACTCAGGTCGAAGAAGAGTCTGCTTTTATTGGAAATCTTCTTACGGAGAAAAGCTCTAAGCAGCAGGAAGTACAGAATCTGGTGGCATCGACCAGTGACAATATCAATTCCTATGTAAACCAGATCAGTGCAAGTCAGGAAGAAGCAGATGCTCTTATGGCTCAGGTGAACAGTGCAGACAGTAGTATTTCACAGCTGATGGAAGAGGCTGAACAGGAAAAAGCTGCTGAAGCTGCAGCGGCAGAAGCAGCAGCCGCACAGGAAACAGCAGAAGCTGCACAGGATGAAAATACAGATGAAGAAACAGATGAAGAAACAGATGTAGTGGATGAATCTGGATATACTTCAGAAGCACAGGATACTTCTTCCGGCAGTGAAGATACCACATATACAGAGGATACATCTTCAACGGACAGCAGTGATTACTCCGAAGATACATCTTCAGACAGTGCAACAGCTGAAGAGACGAGCAGTAGTTCTTCTGATACAAGTTCTTCAGAGACCAGCTCTTCCAGTCAGGGAACTTACCTTGGTAATTTTAAACTGACAGGATACTGTAACTGCGCACAGTGCTGCGGAACAGCTGGAAATGCAACCGCAAGTGGTACAACACCAGTGGCAGGACGTACTGTTGCAATGGCAGGGGTACCGTTTGGAACCAAACTTCTGATCAATGGAAATGTTTATACAGTAGAAGATCTCGGAACTCCTTATGGCCATGTTGACATTTACTGTAGCAGTCACAGTGAGGCACTGAGTTTTGGATTACAGTATGCGGATGTATACCAGTTAAATTAAATATAAGAATAATAAAAAGAGCTGTCTGGTTTGACCAGACAGCTTTTTTGACTGAAAATATATTGTTGAGTATCACAGATATGGAGTTCCTGGGATTTCCGGATAGCTGCCCATGCCGATCAGAAGTTCCAGTCCAACCTGACGGGCTTCCAGTACCGCTGCTTTAACAGCACTGGCATCGCCGGAGATACCGAGAATCACTTCGTTAGAGTGACTGGTTCCGATACTTGGCGTCATATAACAGGTGATATTTACGGCAGATGCTTTCATAGCGGTATCGGCCATTACAAGACCAATTGCAGCAGGAGATCCTGCCATGAAGCCGAAGGCCTCGCCTGGTACGGCATGAAATGCTTTCTGCAGTGCAGCTCCCGCGCTTGCGGAATAAGTGAATTCCAGATGACCGGATTCGCTGATATAAAGCTCTCCTGCATTTTTCTTTGTAAGTTCGAGGCCAAGCTCGATTGCATGACGTACATCTGAAACATCGTTGCCGCCGATTACAATATAGTTTCCATGACCACCCCAACCTTTGGTGTCTCGTGGAAACTCAATGGAAAGAACTTCGGTGTTGGTTGCTTTTACGGCATCATCGATTGCTGTGATCTGTCCGGCAGCACCGGTTCGGGAACTGAAAAGTCCAAGGGCGTGGTATTTCATTCCAACATTCATTTCTTTTAATAATGTATCATCAATACCGGAAATCACCAGTCCGATCGTATCCAGGACGGTTGTTCCGACAAATTCTGTTCTTGTACAGTGCGTACTGATACTTTTTACATCGATCATAAGAAGACTCCTGTTTCGTCTGCTTGGGGCAGACGTTTTTTCTTTATGCTTGTTAAATAAATATCCTATTTATAAATATAATCTATTTTATGCTTACTTGCAAGAGAAAGAATGCGCCAGGCCACGCTGAATAAGCTGACTGGGATTCGTGACTAAATTCGTGACCGTTGATTTCACGCCCATTTTCCGGAATCTCTTTTTAAACGCAAAAAAACACCGAAACTCTTGATTTCCAAGAATTTCGGCGCCCCTGCCAAGTAGTCGAAGTGACAGGATTTGAACCTGCGGCCTCTGCGTCCCGAACGCAGCGCTCTACCAAACTGAGCCACACTTCGTTATTTGTTTTTGTTTCGTCGTTCAACGCAAGACATATTATATTATAGAGATATGGAAATGTCAACAGGCTTTTTTAAAAAAGTTACAAAAAGTTTTTTTGTTGATTTAAATTATTATATAGTATATTTTGTTTGCAGGATTCAAACAAATTAAATTGAAAAGACCTGTTTGACATTTTCATTATAAAATAAAGAGTGATATTTGCTATATAGCCTTCTGCATATGCATAACCGTCTCAAAATCTCCAATACACATTGGACGATAATAAAGGAATCCCTGAATCTCATTACATCCTTCATTTTTAAGGAAATCAGCGATTACTTCTGTTTCCACACCTTCGCACACAATTGATTTGTGCATGCGCTTCAACATATGGAACATTTTCTGTGAAAGATAGAGATTCAGAAACAGAAGCATTGCCATGAGCCCAAGTGTGAATTCGCAGAGATAAAGAGTATTTTTGCTTAAAATAAAAAAACCGTAGTGCAAATTGTACTACAGGCAACGAAAATATAACAACAAATGACAGATGAAATTTTATTTTAAATCTTTGAAAAAGTCTCCTACTTCACAGTCCAGAATCTTGGCCAGAGCAACCAGTTCGCTGACTTTGATATTCATACGATTGGTTTCAATCTTGGCATAACTGCTCTTGGAGATCGGAATACCCATCAGATTCATTTTTGCAATGACCTGATCCTGTTTGAGTTTACATTGGTAGCGTCTTTTCTGAATGTTGCTGCCAATACTCATATCCATTCTGATCTTCTGTATCATATTTTCTCCATATCCTAATATTTCGCAATAAAGAAAGTTCTATGTATTGATGATAGAGAAGATTTTAGGTATAATGTTTCGTGATAAGGAAACATTTGCAATCAGATATCGCAGTAGACAAAAAATATGATCAGGAAATACTGGAAGGATGAATGAGGAAAATATGGATAAAGATTGGATAAAAGCAGTGACACTCCTTTGTATTATTGCACAGAACAATGCGGACTCTATGAAGCGGTCCGTTCGATATGCAGAGATCATGAAAAAGGAATACGGACTGGATGCCGAAAAATTTCAGCGGATTTATGACAGCTGGTTTTGCAGTGGTGAGATTCAGGAAAAATACCGGATTAAGGATTCGGTTACAGGAAGAGAACAGAAACTTCCTCTGTATCACAAAGGAGTAGATGGTATGTGCAGGATGCTCGAAGAAGGTATCATAGATGAAAAGGAATTCTTTGAGATATTCTGGGAAACACCTTATGAAACCCTGAAAGAAAATGAAAAGTATACAGGATTCTATCCTTCACTACCGGGTTGCATTGCATCGGCTGAAGGAAAAAATCAGCTGAAAGAAGAGATGCGTACTGCTTTGAAGAAATGGATTAGGTCAGCATTCTATATGTGGAGAGAAAACAATATCCTGGAAGAGTGATCTTCCGGGATTTTTTGCATATATATAAGTGATATGAAAAAAACGGGAGGAAGCTGCTTGGCTGAGTACCGACGTTTTGTGGCTTATGTATATGAATACCAGAAAGAGAAGAAGGGAAGCAACTGTGGATTTGTAAAAATAGAAGTACGGGGTGAGATCTGCAGAATCGAACTACATCTGCAGTGTCCGGGACTGATGCCGGAGTCCACATGCAGTGTTTATGGATTTGTACGGAACAGGGGGCTGCTGGACGGAATTCTTCTTGGAGGCTGTGTAACGGGAGAAGGTAAGGTGGAGTGCATTCTGGAAATATCTGCAGGGAATATGGGAGACAGTGGAAAATCTCTGGATGAAATGGGGGGAATGATTTTTGTAACAGAGCAGGGTGGATTTTTTGGAACCGAATGGGATGATCAGATGATCCGGCCGGGAAACTTCCGAGTGGTAGAGAAAAGGATGATACCGGAAACGCAGCCAGATCTGTCGGAGACAGAGAGAAGCTCTGAAGAAGAAATTGCAGAATCAAAGACAGAGGCACCTGAGCAAGATAGGGATGACCGGACGGAGCAGGCAGAAAATGTACAGAAGGAAGAAACAACACAGCAGGAACTGCACTCGCAGTCTGTGCAGGAATCAGATGCTTCAGATCTGGTTTCTGAGGAAATGCTTCATGAACATGATAAACCACACCCATCGTGCCCTCTTCCGGGGACTCCCTGCGATGCTTTTTCTGACGGGGAGCTGAGTGACTGCCGTAAGATCTCACCACAGGATCTGTGTCATCTTGGGCGAAGGGCCTGTATGCTTCGAAATAATCGCTTCGTACAGTATGGCTCTTATAATTTCGGACATCTTCTTTTGTGCAGAAATAAATGTGGCCAGATGGTTCTTGGCATCCCTGGGGCGTATGATCAACAGGAGCGCTTCATGGCAAATATGTTTGGCTTTCCATATTTCAAAGAAAGCAGACATATTCAGATCCCGGGAGGCACAGGTGGATATTGGTATCGTTTAATCGATACCCCGGATTTCAACAAGCGGGATGGTCGTCAGTAAAATTTTGCGGAAGTGTTCAAGCTCTTCAAGAGAATAACTGCTGAAGCCAGGCTGCAGGACTTCATCGGAGTCTCTGTAAGCCTGGAGATAGTAGGCTTTGGCTCCTTTCAGCCATTGGCCGATCTGTATAAAATCATTTTCATTATGTAGTTCCTTTACAACTGTAGTCCGAAATTCATAATCGAGATTTCCGTGGAGCAGAAAAGAAACTGTTTCCTGAATGGCGGTCAGATCCGGATGCATCATGCCTGTGAGAGAAGGATAATTATCAGGACAGGCCTTGATATCCACGGCTGTCTTTTGAATCAGTCCTCTTTCGGCCAGATGCTTCAAGACGTCAGGACGAGTTCCGTTGGTATCCAGTTTGACAGGATACCCGAGGGCATGTATTTTGCAGATAAAATCTTCCAAATCAGAAGCAAGGGTAGGTTCTCCGCCGGAAATACAGACACCGTCCAGAATTCCGCGGCGTTTTTTCAGGAAAGAGAGTACTTCTTCTTCCGGGATCACTGGTTCATCTGCCGGATGCAGTACAAGAGAACTGTTCTGGCAGAACGGACAGCGGAAGTTGCAGCTTCCCAGAAAGATCGTAGCGGCTACCCTTCCTGGATAATCCAGTAAGGTTGTTTTGTTTAATCCATGAATTGCTGGCATAATTATCATTCCTGTCTTTAGAAAGTTGAGTAATCCGACAGTTTGCAGTGCCGGACGTATGAACTCTATTTTAAATTTTCCTCATTGATTTTGCAACCGACTTTTACTATACTGATTTGAAAAGAGCAACAACGATCAGGAGGAAAATCTTTTGACAGAACAGGAGCGTTTTATGAAAGAAGCCATCCGACAGGCAAAAAAAGCGCGGGCACTGGAAGAAGTGCCGATTGGCTGCGTGATCGTATCGGATGGAAAAATCATTGCGAGAGGATACAACAGAAGAAATACAGATAAAAATACATTGTCGCATGCGGAACTGAATGCGATCCGTAAAGCGAGCAAAAAACTGGGCGACTGGCGTCTGGAAGGATGTACGATGTATGTGACATTGGAGCCCTGTCAGATGTGTGCCGGAGCGCTGGTACAGTCCAGAATTGATGAGGTTGTGATCGGAAGTATGAATCCAAAAGCAGGCTGTGCAGGATCGGTCCTGAATCTTTTGCAGGTAGATAATTTTAATCATCAGGTAAAAATTACCCGCGGTGTTCTGGAAGGAGAATGTTCGATGATGCTGTCAGATTTTTTTCGGGAACTCCGCGAAAAGAAAAAACGTCTGAAAATGCTTGCGAAGCAGCAGGTGGAACAGGCCTGGGATGCTTAAAAAGCAAGCCCCTTGTTTTTTGTTCCGGAAGTGATATGATAAGAAAAAGAAAATACGAGGAGGATTTTGAAATGACACTGGAAGCATTAAGAAAAGACATGGTTGCTGCCATGAAAGCAAAAGATAAAACAACGAAGGATGCAGTGTCTTCGCTGGTATCAGCAGTAAAAAAAGCTGCCATTGATGAAGGCTGCAGAGAGGACGTTCCGGAAGCACTGGTTGACCGTGTGATCCTGAAAGAAATGAAAACAGTCAAAGAACAGCTGGATACCTGTCCGGAAAGCCGTGATGATCTTCGCGCTGAATATCAGGCAAGATATGATGTGATTGCAAAATATGCGCCACAGCAGATGAGCGCAGAAGAAATCCGCACATACCTGGAAGAAAAATTTGCAGATGTGCTTGCCACCAAGAATAAAGGTCAGATCATGAAAGCGGTTATGGGAGATCTCAAAGGTAAAGCAGATGGCAAACTGATCAATCAGGTCGTTGCTGATATCTGTAAATAAAAAATGTGCATAAAGTCTGATCCCAAAAACAGACTTTAGAATAAACCAAAATTTTAAGCCAAAAACATAAGACCGGAGACAGAAGGAAAGAGAATTCCTCTGTTTCCGGTCTTATTGCATAAAAAAATACTCTATGGAAATGATATCCACAGAGCAGAATAATCTTTTTTCCGCGCGCCGCACTTCGAAATGTTCCCATGAACGTTACCTTTACAGTTAACTCGGCCCAGGCACCCTCACGGCACACAAGAGCTTCTGCTTAGTGCTGCTACATTCCTGTCCTGACACGGTTCACAGATTCCTGTTGCGTGAGACCCAAACGTCAACGCCACTTATAAAGGGCAGCTCCACAGGAGACAAACCTCAGATTGGCATCACCCCTGCTGTAGCGGATTGCAGGTACAGGGCACCGCTATCTCCCCGGCTGCGCGGACTTTAAGTATAGACGATTTTTGAATACTTGTCAAGTAGGGGTAAAGTATTATATAATAGTAAACAACACTTACACAGTAAGGAGGAAAATCTACGATGATCAAAAGAATTGGTTTATTAACAAGCGGTGGTGACTGCCAGGCTCTGAATGCAACTATGAGAGGTGTTGTAAAAGCCCTGTCAAATGCAGTGGAAGACCTGGAAGTTTATGGATTTGATGACGGATATAAAGGACTGATCTATGGAAAATATCATATGCTCACAGCAAAAGATTTTTCCGGAATTCTGACCCGCGGTGGTACGATACTTGGTACATCCCGTCAGCCGTTTAAACTGATGCGCGTGCCGGATGAAAAAGGACTGGATAAGGTTGAAGCCATGAAGCAGACCTATTACAAATTGTGTCTGGACTGTCTGGTTATTCTTGGTGGAAACGGAACGCAGAAGACAGCCAATCTTCTGAGAGAAGAAGGTCTGAATATCATTCATCTGCCAAAAACGATCGATAATGATATTTATGGAACAGATATGACATTTGGTTTCCAGAGTGCGGTAAATATTGCTACGAATGCAATCGACTGTATCCATACAACAGCAACATCTCACGGCCGTGTATTTATCGTTGAGATCATGGGACACAAAGTCGGAAGTCTGACTCTCCATGCAGGTATTGCCGGCGGTGCAGATATTATTCTGATTCCGGAGATTCCGTACGATATCAAGAAAGTATGTGCTGCGATCGAGAAACGAAATAAAGCAGGAAAACGTTTTACGATCCTTGCCGTTGCTGAAGGTGCAATTTCAAAAGAAGATGCAGAACTTCCGAAGAAAAAATATAAAGAAAAACTCGAAGCCAGAGCGAAGAAATATCCGTCTGTTTCTTATGAGATCGCGGATCAGATCAATCAGGTGATCGGCAGCGAAGTACGTGTTACAGTTCCGGGACATATTCAGCGTGGAGGAGAACCGTGTCCGTATGACCGTGTACTTTCTACAAGAATCGGTGCCGGTGCAGCAGAGGCAATTCTGGATGAAGATTACGGAATTATGATCGGCGTCATCAACGGCAAGATCAAGAGGGTTCCGCTTGCTGAATGTGCGGGCAAACTGAAAATGGTTTCACCGAAAGATCAGATCGTCAAAGCTGCCAAACAGATCGGTATCAGCTTCGGAGACTGACAGGAGTTATAACAGAGAGAACAACGACCGCCGCGGGAGTTTTCCTGCGGCGGCTTAATGCCTGAGAATATTTCTGCAAATATGATATTCCCGGGCAGCAGGAGAGGAGTGTATTCATGAGTTATACTGCCCTGTACCGAAAGTTCAGGCCCGATAATTTTGAAGACGTCAAAGGGCAGGATCACATTGTGACCACGCTTACCAATCAGATCAACGCAAACCGTATCGGACATGCATATCTTTTTTGCGGAACAAGGGGTACCGGTAAAACAACGGTAGCCAAGATCCTGGCAAAAGCAGTCAACTGTGAGCATCCGGTGAATGGAAGTCCTTGTAATGAATGTGAGATGTGCAAAGCCATTCAGGCGGGTACTTCCATGAACGTGATCGAGATCGATGCTGCCTCCAATAACGGTGTGGATAATATTCGAGAGATCCGGGAAGAGGTTACGTATCGCCCGACAGAGGGCAGGTACAAAGTATATATCATCGATGAGGTGCATATGCTTTCTACTGGTGCGTTTAATGCCCTGCTCAAGACACTGGAAGAACCGCCGTCTTATGTGATCTTTATTCTGGCGACAACCGAGGCCCACAAGATTCCAATCACGATTTTGTCCAGATGTCAGCGGTATGATTTCCACAGGATCTCAATCGATACGATCGCCGCACGGTTGTCAGAACTTCTGAAAGTTGAAGGCGTGGAAGCAGAAGAAAAAGCAATTCGTTATGTGGCAAAGGCAGGAGACGGATCCATGCGAGATGCACTCAGCCTTCTGGATCAGTGTATTGCGTTTTATCTGGGGCAGACACTTACCTATGATAAAGTGTTGGATGTGCTGGGCGCTGTCGATACAGAAGTATTCAGCAGACTCCTTCGCAAGGTGCTTGCCGGAGATGTGACATCTGCAATTCGCATTCTGGAAGAGCTGATTGTGGGAGGAAGAGAACTGAGTCAGTTTGTAGGGGATTTTACCTGGTACATGCGGAATCTTCTTCTTGTCAAGACTTCGGATAATCCGGAAGAAGCGATAGATGTTTCTTCTGAGAATCTGAAACTTCTCAAAGAAGAGAGTGAGATGACGGACAGTGATACATTGATGAGATATATTCGTATTTTTTCAGATCTGTCCAATCAGATTCGTTTTGCAACACAAAAAAGAGTGCTTGTGGAAATTGCTCTGATCAAACTCTGCCGTCCGGCAATGGAGACGAACCTGGATTCTGTTCTGGATCGTATCCGTGTACTGGAGCAGAAGATAGAGGAACGCCCGGTACAGCAGGTAGTCGTACAGAGTGCGGCAGCACCGGGAAGCGAAGCAACAGTTGCACAGGCAGAACCGCCGAAGCCGCCACAGAAGGCTGCTCCGGAAGACCTGCAGAAGATAGTGGCAAGCTGGAAGATGATCGTTGGACAGACTACAGCAGCTTTCAAACAGGCGTTGCTTCAGTCTGTGCCGAAATACAATGGAGAGACTGGTGAACCGATACTGTATGTGGAATTCCAGACACCTCTTGGCAGGCTTTATCCGGATGATTCTGACGCAAAGAAAGAATTGCAGACGATCATTGAACAGAAGCTTGGAAAGAGCATTGAACTTCATATGCTTGTAGCAGAGGACCACCAGCAGACAAATCTGACACAGATCACAGTCGATCAGGCAATCCGTGAGAATATCCATATGGATGTTGTGATCGAAGAAACACCTGGATCTGAGCCGGAAGAATAAATATTATCAAAGAATCCCGCACAGGCGGTTTTCATATATTAAATATCATCAGGAGGATTTATAAAATGGCAAAACGTGGAGGATTTCCGGGCATGGGAATGCCGGGTAACATGAATAATTTGATGAAACAGGCGCAGAAAATGCAGCGTCAGATGGAAGAGAATCAGAAGGCTCTGGAAGAAAAAGAATTTACAGCAGCAGCAGGCGGCGGAGCTGTGGAGGTTACTGTTTCCGGTAAACGTGAAGTGACAAAGGTAAAACTTGCAGAAGAAGTAGTTGATCCGGACGATATTGAAATGCTGGAAGATCTGATCGTGGCAGCTACGAATGAGGCACTTCGCAAAGTTGAAGAAGAATCAGCAGCAGTAATGTCAAAACTGACAGGAGGACTCGGAAGTTTAGGCGGAGGCCTTCCCTTCTGATGGAATATTACAGCACACATATCAACAAGCTGATCGAACAGCTGTCTCATCTGCCGGGAATCGGACCGAAGTCGGCGCAGAGACTGGCATTTCATATTATGAATATGCCAAAAGACCAGGTTGAACAGCTGACCTCTTCGATCACGGGTGCTCGTGAGAAGATCCGTTACTGCAAGAAGTGCTGTACGCTGACAGACCAGGAACTCTGTCCGATCTGCAGCAATCCCAAGAGAGATGCGAGTACTATTATGGTTGTAGAAAATACCAGAGATCTTGCAGCTTATGAAAAAACCGGCAAATACGAAGGGGTTTATCATGTGCTTCATGGTGCAATCTCGCCGATGCTGGGAATCGGACCGGATGATATCCGTCTCAAAGAACTTATGAAGCGCCTGCAGACAGAAGATATCAAAGAAGTGATCATTGCCACCAATTCCAGTCTGGAAGGTGAGACAACTGCAATGTATATCAGTAAGCTGATCAAACCTACAGGAATCCGTGTCAGCAGGATCGCAAGTGGAGTTCCGGTAGGCGGAGACCTGGAATATATTGACGAAGTAACGCTGCTTCGTGCGCTGGAAGGAAGAGTGGATCTCTGATACAGCTTCACGCAGACAGCAGAAAGAGAGAAAGAATATTGGCAAAAAAGAAGGCAACTTCCTCACAGGTGGCAGAAAAAGCCGGAGTTTCACAGGCGACTGTTTCTATGATTCTGAACCGCAGAAGCAATGTTTCTTTTTCGGCCGAAACGGTGGAAAAGGTAGAATGTGCAGCCAGAGAGCTGGGCTATGAACTGCCTCATCGCAAAAACAAAAGCAACACAAGAAAAGAAAAACTGATCGTTGTACTGTGTCCTACGCTGACCAGTCCTTATTATGTACTGCTTCTTCAGGGAATTGAATCGGTTGCCAATGAGAAGGGGTATGGCGTTTTTACCTGCAACACACAGAGAGATGCGGGGCTGGAAGAAAAATATCTGCGTATGATCAGCACGATGGACCCGCAGGGAATCATCTATGCATGTAATCCTCATCCGGACTTTCAGAAAAAGGTGGAGGAACTGGCAAGGAGGATTCCCCTTGTTATTATCAGTAATAAAGAAAAGACAACGACAGTAGACGCGATCAACCAGGACAATACAATGGTCGGAAGATTGATGGCACGCCATTTGCTGGATCTGGGACACAGAGATGTGGCATTTATCACACCGCCTCTGACCAGACGACAGTGGCAGCGCTCCAGAAGAGTGGATGGTTTTGTGAAAGAATATGAGAAGGAAGGACTGGCTGGGCATGTATTGATCAAAGCAGCAGATGAATCTGTTGACCGTACGCTGCCAAAAATGGATTCGGAATATTCTATGGGATATCAGCTGACAATGGAATTGTTGAAAGAGGACAGAAACTTTACGGCAATTGCCGGTCAGAACGACATGATGGCTCTTGGCGCGATCGATGCGCTGGAAGAATCCCGAATACGTGTGCCGAAAGATGTTTCGGTCATTGGATGTGATGATACTTTTTATTCTGGCATCCGGAGACTTTCGTTAACAACGATCGATCATTTTGTTGCGCTGAAAGGCAGGGATGCCTGTGATATCATTATTCGCAAGATCATGATGAATGACCAGTTTTATTCGGCAGGACTGCAGCCAACCAGTCTTTATAATATTGAATATACCCCGAAACTGATCACTCGTAAGACGACTGCCTATGCAAATACAAAAAGAAAGATTCCGGATCCGGATGGAATGACGGAAAAAATAAAATAAATATGTATAATAAAATTATTATTAATAATTTAATGCGAATATCAGTGAGACTACTGAGAGAACTTGGATTTTCAAGGCGCTTATAGATCAAAAATCGTAAATAAAGCAATAATTTATTTATAAAAATTGATATTATTAATAGAAAATTTATTAATAATTATGGCGCCTCTTGACCTTCATGTTTGGTCTGTTATAATGAAAATATCAAAAAAACAGAGCAAAAACTCAGGAGGGAATTAAAATGAGATTTTTTATCGACACAGCAAATGTAGACGACATTCGTAAGGCAAATGACATGGGAATTATCTGTGGTGTCACCACAAACCCGTCCCTGATCGCAAAAGAAGGAAGAGACTTCAACGAAGTGATCAAAGAAATCACAGAGATCGTTGACGGACCGATCAGCGGAGAAGTAAAAGCTACAACAACAGATGCAGAAGGTATGATCGCAGAAGGACGTGAGATTGCCAAGATCCATCCAAACATGGTTGTAAAGATTCCTATGACAGTAGAAGGTCTGAAAGCTGTCAAAGTTCTTTCAAAAGAAGGAATCAAAACAAATGTTACTCTGATCTTTACTGCCAACCAGGCTTTACTTGCTGCAAGAGCAGGTGCTACATATGTATCTCCGTTCCTTGGAAGACTGGATGATATCTCCACAGACGGACTTCCGCTGATCCGTCAGATCGTTGAAATGTTTGAAGTTGCTGGAATCGATACACAGATCATCTGTGCAAGCGTTCGTCATCCGATCCATGTAACAGAATGTGCACTGGCAGGTGCTGATATCGCAACCGTACCATACAAAGTTCTGGAGCAGATGACAAAACATCCTCTGACAGATGCAGGAATCGAAAAATTCCAGAAAGACTACAAAGCTGTATTTGGTGACAAATAATACATATTATATATAAGATGTGAGAGGAATCCCACCTCTGCAGGTGGTGAATCAGTGGCGGGATTCTTGAATTTTGTAAATACAAGGTCATGGTGCAGCGTGAGGTTGGGGAATTATATCCTTGTACTTGACTAATGTCAGAATTAATTGTAGCATAAGCATGTTATGGATTAACTATGGGCGAAATAGTTATTCTTCAAATTATTAAAAGGAGAAATTGAACATCATGGAGAAATTAGAACTTCAGAAAATTGCGAACGAAGTCCGCAAAGACATCGTGACCGCAGTTCATGCTGCAAAAGCCGGCCATCCGGGCGGATCTTTATCAGCAGCAGATTTATTCACATATCTGTATTTTGAAGAAATGAACGTAGATCCGAAAGATCCGAAGAAAGCAGACAGAGACCGTTTTGTCCTTTCTAAAGGACACACAGCACCGGGACTTTATTCTGTACTTGCGGAGAGAGGATATTTTCCGAAAGAAGATCTGAAGACTCTTCGTCATCTGGGATCTTATCTGCAGGGACATCCGGATATGAAACATATTCCAGGTGTAGATATGTCCAGCGGATCTCTTGGACAGGGAATCTCAGCAGCAGTAGGTATGGCACTTTCTGCAAAACTGAGCAACGAATCCTACAGGGTGTATACACTTCTTGGCGATGGTGAGATTCAGGAAGGTCAGGTTTGGGAGGCAACTATGTTCGCAGGCTTCCGTAAACTGGACAACCTTGTTGTGGTTGTTGATAATAATGGACTTCAGATCGATGGAAAAGTAGATGAAGTTTGCTCTCCATATCCGATTGATAAGAAATTTGAAGCATTTAATTTCCATGTGATCAATGTAGCAGACGGAAATGATATGGATCAGCTGAAAGCTGCATTTGACGAAGCAAAGACTGTCAAAGGAATGCCTACCGCAATCATTATGAAAACTGTCAAAGGTAAGGGCGTTTCCTTTATGGAAAACCAGGCCGGATGGCATGGCAAAGCTCCGAATGATGAGCAGTATGCACAGGCAATGGAAGATCTGGAGAAAGTAGGTGAAGCATTATGTCAGAAGTAAAGAAAATCGCTACAAGAGCCAGCTATGGCGCAGCTCTGGTAGAGCTTGGAAAAGAACATGAAGATCTGGTTGTTCTGGACGCTGACCTTGCTGCAGCTACTCAGACAGGAATGTTCAAAAAAGAATTTCCGGAAAGACATATTGACTGTGGTATCGCAGAGTGCAACATGATGGGTATTGCGGCCGGACTTGCAACAACAGGCAAGGTTCCGTTTGCAAGTACTTTTGCAATGTTTGCTGCAGGCCGTGCTTATGAACAGCTTCGCAACTCTGTTGCATATCCGAAACTGAACGTAAAAGTAGGCGCTACACATGGCGGTATCTCTGTTGGTGAAGATGGTGCTACACATCAGTGCTGCGAGGATTTTGCACTTATGAGAGCAATCCCTGGTATGGTTGTTATGAGTCCTTCTGATGATATTGAAGCAAAAGCAATGGTAAAAGCTGCATATGAGTATGTAGGACCTGTATATATGAGATTTGGCCGTCTGGCAGTTCCGGTAATCAATGACAGACCAGACTACAAATTTGAAATGGGCAAAGGCATCGTTCTTCGTGAGGGAAAAGACCTTACTATCGTTGCAAACGGACTTTGTGTGGCAGCTTCTCTGGAGGCGGCGGAGAAACTGGCAGCAGATGGAATTGATGCAAAGGTAATCAATATCCACACGATCAAACCACTGGATGAAGAACTGATCGTAGCAGCAGCCAAAGAGACCGGCAAGGTTGTTACAGTAGAAGAACATTCTATTATTGGTGGTTTAGGCGGAGCTGTATGCGAATGCCTTTCTGAAAAAGCTCCTGTACCGGTTAAACGTATCGGTATTAATGATGTATTTGGAGAATCTGGTCCGGCAGTTGCTCTTCTTGAGAAATATGGCCTGGATGCAGAAGGTATTTACAAACAGATCAAAGAGTTTGTCTAAAATCAGATTGAGGGATCATCAGCAAAATCCCGTTGGAGATTTGTTCTGCAATGGAAATAACAGTTGACAGACGGGTGGTCTGGAGCGTTAGCTGTTCCAACATGCCTGCTGTGTTGACGATTCCTGTAATATGAATATGGCCGACAGGCGGCAGTTTTTTATGAACGGCAGCACCTGGGTACAGTGCACCATTAGCGATGGTCACATATCCCAGGTGCTTTTTTTGTCCCAAAGAAGCATCAACAGCAATGATCAGGCTGTCCGGATGCCGGGAAAGAATCTCTTTGCGTGTGTCACAAAGGTTTAATGCATGTACAGGCTGTACAAGTGTTCCGTAAACATATATTCCTGGAAAACAAAAGGAACTGAGCCGATGACCAACATAGGGACCAAGACAGTCTCCTGTGACACGATCGGTTCCAATACAGAGAAAGACAAGATCTGTCCAGTGATGGGGATAGGAAAGAATGCATTTTTTTAACAGAACAGAAATTTCTCTGGAACAGTCCTGCTGATTTGTGTTGATATAGAAAGCCATAAAAATTCCTCACGATGGTTGAGCATCAGCTGGATGCTATAAATGGATCTGTCGGTTCTGCTTTATTGTATCCGTAGCAAAAGAAAAATATGCACCATGCAGAATATGTCGTTAAATTCTTGGGGGTGTCTCTTATATTATGCTAAAATCTGCATTTCCTGTATGGTATTCTGATGCCTGAAGGGGTGATATATATGATAGAGGTTATCTACAAGGATGAAAAACAGACAGCAAAAGGAAATGAGGAAAGTTTTAACCTCCCCAAAAATATACGTCAGATAGGAATTCCGAATGAAAAATACCGGATTTATATTGAAGATTATGTATACACTTTTCTGAAGAAAATAGCAGAAAAGGCGGAAGAAGAGGAAAAAGGTGCGGCTGCTGTTTTTACGGGCGAAATAAAATGGAATTCAGGTACAGGCTATCTGTTTATCAGGGGAGCTCTGACGGCAGAGGCAGGGGAGATTTCGGCAGAGCATGTAGAGTTCAGTGATCTTACATGGCAGAAACTTCATGAGGAAATAGAACATTATTTTGCAGGGCAGGAAATTATAGGGTGGTTCCTGACGCAGAAATCTCTTCAGATGGAAGTGACAGAAGGCGTGCAGCGGATCCATATGAAACTTTTTGGCGGAGAAAAAGCGCTTATGCTGATGGATCCGGTAGAAAAAGAGGAGGCTTTTTTCTGCTATGACAATGGCAGATTGTTGAGACAGAGTGGATATTATATTTATTATGAAAAAAATCCGCAGATGCAGGCGTATATGCTGGAAAAGAATCCGGAACTGAATCAGCCGGAACAGGAGCTGGTTGCAGACGACGCGGTTAAAACTTTTCGAAAGATCATTCAAAAGAAACATACAGAAGAAACGCAGGAAACAGAAGAAAGAGCTTCTGTTTTTTCTTATGCGGCAACAGCCTGTCTTGTATTGGCTGTGCTGACGGTTGGTGTACAGTTTTATCAAAATTATAACCATAAGAGTATAACGGATACGATCACGGAGACGGTTTCCCGAACTGCAAATTCAACGGAAGTGACAAAAGCGGAAAGGCAGACGGAAAAAAAATCAGTTACGCCAACTTCCGCGTTGAAAAAAGATTTGACTCCGATTCCAGTGTCTCCGGCGGCAACAGAAACACCGCCAGTAACATCAATGGCTGCTGAGGATGATGCTGAAACTGACACAAAAAACGTTTTGAATTCGGAAAAAGAACAGGAAATCTATCGGGAAGAATCCGATACCAGAAAAGCGGAGCGGAGAGTGAAACAGGAACAAGTGGAAAACAATGCTGCTAAGAACAAAATAAGCGAGGATGTGACGGATAGCGCAGTGGCTTCATCAGCAGAATCGGGAACATCTTATGTGATCAAACCGGGAGATACCTTATATCAGATCAGTATATCCAGATATGGTACAATGGAAAAAGTGGCTGATATCTGTCGGGCAAATGGTCTGACGGAGGAGGAAATTATTTATCCGGGGCAGATAATTGTATTGCCGTAGAAAATTTGATATAATAAAAAAATCAGGAATGCTGTGAACAGAATGAGCAGTGACCGATTAGAAGATAACGGATGACTGGTCGCAGGAAATACCTGCGATAAAGTACAAGGTAAGGAAAATGGCAAATATAATAAAAAAATTAAAACGAAAACACAAAAGAAAGAAAATGCAGTCGCAGCGGGCGAAACTCGAACAGGAACAGTGTGCGATTCAACAGATGAGTCCGGAAGAAGCGTATCAGAACCGACTGCGCAGACATAAACATGATGCATTACGCAGAACTGTAATGTCAATCGTGGCGGTTGCTGCAATAGCAACGGTAGTTCTTCTGTATGTTGAACGGAGAAGCTATCATAATTACAGAATACTTTCTGCAAGTGAACAGGAGGATGTAGTTTCTACAAAATATCTGGAAATGTCTGGAAAAATACTCAGGTACAGTCCGGATGGAGCATCGTTGGTCAATAGCAGTATGGATACTTACTGGAGCGTTCTTTACGAAATGCAGAATCCGGTGGCTGATGTAAAAGATGACAGAGCGGTTATTGCGGATCAGGATGGTACGCTGCTTGAGATGTTTGACAAAAACGGAGAGACTGGAAGCGTTACAACGTCTTATAATATTGTTAAAGCGAAAATTTCTTCAAGTGGAATGGTTGCTGCTATTTTGGATGGCGGCGATTCGACGTGGATTAATTTTTATGCATCAGATGGAAGTTTGATCGCAGAAAACCAGACACACATTTCGGATCCGGGATATCCGCTGGATGTAGCTGTTGCTGATAATGGAAATATCATGATGGTTGCATATCAGTATGTGGATGGAAGTGAGACGACCAGTTATGTTGCATTCTATAATTTTGGGGATGTAGGGCAGAGCGAAGATGACCGTATTGTGAGCGGATATACTTATGAGGGAACGGTGATTCCGCAGATTATGTATCTGAATGGTGGCAAATCACTTGCGGTGAGGGACGATGGATTTACTTTGTATAAAGGAAGCCAGATCCCGAAAGAAAAAGAAACTGTTAAAGTAGATAAAGAAATTGTCAGCACATTTTATGATGATGATATAATCGGTCTTGTGTTTAAAAATGGAAATAAAGAAAAACCATATACAATGAGAGTGTATTCTACGGATGGAAATCTGAAATTTGAAAAAGATTTCAATATTCCGTATACTACGATCAAGGTGAGTGATGGAAATATTCTTCTATATAACAGCTCGCAGGTATGTGTTATGAACAGCAGAGGTGTAGAAAAATACAGTGGTACGATTGATGGAACGATCAGTGACTTCATAAAGATTGGCTGGAACCGATATCTTCTTGTTCTTGACAGCGGTGTTGATGTGATCAAATTAAGCTGAGAGGTGTGACATGGAGATAACGTGGCTTGGAATTCTGGCTATAGCAATTCTGATTTTTACAGGATATGGCGGATATCGTAAAGGATTTGTGCGAGAGATCATGTCATTTTTCTTTGTATTTCTGGCATTGGCACTTGCGTGGATGATCAATCCGTATGTGAATGACTTTATGATGAAAAAAACACCTGCATATGAACGGATACAGGAAAGCTGTCTCAATCTGATTGATTCACAGAATATGGATGAGGAAAAATCAGACGAAGAAAGCTCTGACGGGAAAATCATGGATGGGACGATACAGGAAGAAACAACTTTTATAGATGGACTTAATTTGCCGAAAGTCCTGCAGAAAAGTCTGACGGATAACAATACAGCAGAAGTTTACAAAGAATTAGCTGTAGATTCTTTTGGCGATTATGTGTCTGGATATCTGGCAAGGCTGATCGTAAATGGAATGTCTTATCTTGTTTCATATATCCTGGCAAATCTTGTGATCAGATTGATTGGGTGTGTGTTAAATGCAATTGCAGAACTGCCGTTGATCAATGGGGCCAACAGACTGACTGGAGCGCTGGTAGGAGTTGCAAAAGGAATTGTGTTTCTGTGGATAGCGCTTCTTATTTTAACGGTACTCTGTAGTACAGAGACAGGAAAAACAGGTTTGGCATTGGTGGAAAAGGACAGCTTCCTGCGTGTGGTATACAGATATGACGTGCTGGTAAATGCTTTTTTACAGTTTTTTGGAAAATAATAAAAAACTACTTGACGTAGAATGCATTCAATGATATACTTTAATCCGCTTCGAAATGAGGCGGATTTTTCTTTTTTGAAAAACAAAAAAGAAAATAAAAAACTTAAAAAACTTGTTGACATTCGGAAGTGAATGTGATAAAGTAAACGAGTTGCTGATGAGCAACGAATCACAAAAATTCATTTGAAAAGTTTTGAAAAAACTTAAAAAAGTTCTTGACAAACAAAAATGAATGTGATAAACTAAATGAGCTGTCGAAAGAGAGCAAAAACAAAGAACCTTGATAACTAAACAGTGAAACACATACGATTCTCGAAAATTCTTTA
>NZ_JAJCKS010000039.1:0-17305 GCF_020558815.1 Blautia sp. 210820-DFI.6.14 | reverse complement strand
TTGTATTGAAAAACACAGGGATTTGCAAGTATTTCTTTATAAAAAACTAATTTTTATGCACAATATTCACGGAGAATGCTTTCAAGAGCAGACGCACTGCTTGTATGACATCTGCAGACTGGGATAGACTTTTTCTTTGCTTCTTCTACCGCACAGTTCACCATCTTATGAGAAACAGTGCCTGTAAACAGAATCATAAGATCCGGTGCCCCGATTTTTTTCTTCATAGCGCCTTTTTCTTTCGCAAATACCTTTGCTTTACACCCATATCCTTTACAGATATCCTCATACTGACATACCATACGTTCATTACCACCTACGATCACGATGCTCATATCATCACCTCTCCTTTTGTTATTCTAAACTAACTTGCATTTTAAAAGTAAAGCGGACCATAGATCCGCTTAATAAGCTTTGTGTTAGTATATACTAACTGCATATAAAAATATTATCATACATTGTTTTGTTTGTCAAAGGATTTTTGCGATGAAAATTCTGTCACATCACAAACCGTCAGTATATCATCTCTCACCTGAAAATGAATATCCTTATGTCCATATGCCAGTCCATACACTTTATCCGGTCTGTTCTGATAACGTGGACGTGGATCATTCGCCAGTACCTCAAGAAGTGCCTCTCTCTGTCCCGTTGGAATTTCTTTTATCAGTTCTTCCGGAAATTCCACCTGTAGCCGATAATCTCTGATATGATCCGTAAATCCTCCCTTTGCATCCGGATGACTGTCTGCATAAGGAAGATATGGTTTGATATCATAAATCGGTGTTCCATTCATCAGATCCGCACCTGATATATGCAGAATTGGTCCAAGTTTCTGATCAAATTCTATCTTTTCCAGTTTCACAGAAGAAAGCCCCAGATTATTCGGACGAAACGGAGATCGTGTTGCAAATACTCCCATCCTGGTATTTCCGCCAAGTCGCGGCGGTCTTACCGTCGGCGACCAGGTATCTCTTACCGCTTCCGAAAACTGCCAGATCAGCCAGATATAACTGTATTCTTCCAATCCGCGAAAAGCTTCTGTTACTCGATATTCCGGTTCAAAAACAATCGTTGCCTTCAGTGTTTCCAAACGGTTACTCTGATGTGGTATTCCAAATTTAGTCGGAAAATCATTATGAATCCTTGCAATAACCTTCATTTCGTATACTTCTGACATGAGTATCTCCTGCTTTTCTGCTTCTATTTATACTTCCGGCAAGTTCATCCAGTCTTTCAGTGCTTTCATACGGATGTGGGCATCTTTTTCTCCCATATCATATACCTGCTGAATGACCTCCAGATTATTTTCCATTCGACTGATATCCAGTTTCTTATCCGGCTGGATTACGAATACCTCACCCTTCCGTTCAAGTTCCTTAATAACATCCAGACTGTGATTATAAACGTTATGTCTGTTCTGCAGTGTATGCACAAATTCTGGATATTTGTGATAGCGTATTTCTGCCATTTTTGTATTTTCCGGTTTTTTAACAAAACCGGTTTCTCTGGTAAGTACAACTACGATCCGGTCATAGCCCATCCTTTTAAACGCCTCCACGGGAATGCTGTCCGCACATCCTCCGTCAAGAAGCTTCATTCCTTTATAATTTACAATTTTAGATACATACGGCATCGATGCAGATGCACGCATCGCATCGATCTGTGTCATCATATCTGTGATCTTGATATATTCTGCCTTTCCTGTTTCTACATTTGTACAGGTCGCATAAAACTCTGTATCTGATTTGATAAATGCTTCATAGTCAAACGGATCCAGGCGTTCCGGAATATCATGATAACAAAATTGTCTTCCTACTACTTCTCCTGTATGCAGAAAACTCCACCAGCTCATAAAATGTTTATCGTTACGATATTTTTTGAAATAACGAAGGCTTCTTCCTTTCTGACCGGATACAAAAGAGCATCCATGCAGTGCTCCGGCAGAAACACCGTTCACTCCGTCAAAATGTATCCCCTGTTCCAAAAAAACATCCAGTACTCCGGCTGTATAGATTCCACGCATTGCGCCGCCTTCCAAAACAAGTCCTGTTTTCATCTTCTGTCTCACCTCTCTGTTGTCCAATAACTCCTGATTCTGTCATATGTTTCACGGAAACTAAGCTGATTTCTTTCCGCCAGTTCTGCCACATTCTCATATTCCGGATAATATCTTATATTTCCATCCGGTAATGTGCACGCTTTTACAATTGCTGTTCCGACCGGTGTATCCTTTTTTTGAATTTCTCTTTGCAGAATCGTACGTTCCATTTCCACTCTTCGAATACCGATCGTTGTTGTCTCTGAAAAAATCAGATTTTCCAACTTTTCTCTTTCACTCTCTTTACAGATTACCGTCAGCGTATAGGCCGGTCTGTTCTTCTTCGTATAAATCGGTGTATAATGCACCTCTCTTGCTCCATTTGCCATAAGAAGATTCATAACGTGCCCCATCATTTCTCCACCACAGTCATCCATATCTGTCTCCAGTTTCCAGATTATATCTTTTATCTGTAGATCCGTTGTCTCCCGGATCAACATGGCTCGCAGGATCCCCGGACAACGATACTGGCGTTTACCGGCTCCAATGCCGGTTTTCAACATAGTAAAATCTTCCGGTAATCTGTCTGATGTACGAAATGCAGCCACCACCGCTGCCCCTGTCGGCGTCACCAGTTCTCCCTGTATGTCTGTGATTTTTAATTTTAATTTATGTGTTTCTGCAATATGTGTTACGGCTGGTACCGGTACCGGAATCTGCCCGTGCTGACAACGAATAAAACCGGTTCCTTCATACAGCACCGGTACGATCACATTCGAAATATCCAGATTATCCATACATATCGCTATTGCAGCAATATCTACAATGGAATCTACAGCACCAACTTCATGAAAATGAACTTCTTCGACCGGAACTCCATGCGCTTTGGATTCTGCCTGTGCCAATATATCAAATACACGCATTGCCATTTTCTTTGCTCTTACAGTCATTTCCGACTTCTGAATGATCTCTGTGATTTCTTTCATTCCACGATGTTCATGAGGATGCTCATGACTATGCGTATGTCCATGATGATGTTCATGATTCACCTCATGACTGTGTTCATAATGCCCTGTATATGATTTCTCACTTCCATGCAGATATTCCATATCATGATCGTGATTATCCTGTTCCAGAATAACTGAGAAATCACATGCATCTAATCCGGATTTTTTTACCCTGGTGATTTCTGTCCGAAATCCACCTACCGGAAGACTCTTCAGCGATTCCTTTAATACCTCCCTGTCAGCTCCCAGATCCAGAAGTGCTGCAACTGTCATATCTCCACTGATTCCCGAATAGCATTCCAAATATAATGTTTTACTCATAGTAGTCCCTCTCTGCCAGCCGGTTGATCTGCGTTGCAATGTATCCTGCCCCATATCCATTATCAATATTTACCACTGCAATTCCATTTGCACAGGAATTGATCATAGTAAGAAGTGCAGACAGTCCATTCATGCTCGCTCCATACCCAACCGATGTCGGCACTGCAATAACCGGTTTATCCACAAGACCGCCAAGTACACTCGCAAGCGCCCCCTCCATTCCGGCAACTGCAATCACACAATTCGCATCCTGGATCACATCCAGTCTGGAAAACAATCTGTGAATACCACTCACACCTACATCAAAAATACGTTCCACATGAGAGCCAAAATACTCTGCTGTCTGTGCCGCTTCTTCAGCAACTGCAATATCTGCAGTTCCTGCTGTACATATCGCGATCTTACCGATGTGCTCTTTTTCTTTCTTTTCAATTTTAATAATGTGAGATAATTCGTCGTATTCCACCCCTGGAAGAAGATCTTTCACAAGTTCATACTGATGTCTGGATGCCCTTGTACCAAATACTTCTCCGTTATCCTCATAAAGTTTCTTGAAAATATGAACAAAATGCTGATCCGCCTTACCGCTGCAGAAGATCACTTCCGGAAATCCGGATCGTATTTCTCTGTGGGAATCCAGTTTTGCATAATCATCCATTTCTTCAAACGGTTCTTTGCGAAAATAATGCTCCGCCTCTTCCATAGACAGTTCACCATTTTTAAATCTGGTTAGTATCTCTCTGGTTTCCAAAACAGCACCTCCTAAAAGCAAGGGAGCATGCTCATCACATCCTCCCGTTCCTTACTATATATGATACAAAATCATTCCACCTTTTTTATCATATCCGGTATCCCACATTTCTTTCAGGGAAAACCATTTATGTTCCCCATACGAAATAGCTTTGACCAGAAGATCATCCTCTTTTTTTTCATATCCGGCAAGGATAAACCAGTGCCAGATATAGTCCTCCAGTGGGCCCTTCTCATTTTTATGTTTCAACATCAGATACGGGATCAGACAGGCATTGTCAATCTGTCTGCATACAGCTTCAACAGCTTCCTCATATGTATGTGTTCCATGAAAAGCTTCCATCTGCAATCTGTCATCATGCGCATCTGCAAGATATTCACCAAACCCTTCCATAAAAAGTTCCAGCGTATCGATTCCATTCGGTCTCGGACAAAGATAATGTTTCATTACATATGCAAAATCATGATATTCTTTCCAACTGATTTCCTGCGACTGATGTGGATAAAGATTCTTTATTCCATTCGTTCTGGCAAAATAAATACAGCTTTCACAAGCTGCTATTGCACCGCATCCTCCATCACGCATCGTTACATCTGGAAACAGATCCTGATTGCCTCCATAGGATTCTTCTACAAAAAAGTATTCCAGTTCATTTTTATCTAATATGGTCTGCTTCACCGTGAATTCCCCCAGTCAGGTTTCTCTAATGTAAAACCATATTTGTAACTATATCATATTTTTTTATGAAATAAAATAAATTTTTCCAAAGAAATTCCTTCTATATTATAAGATTGTAGGATTTCTTGACACCAAATGCGCGTGCATGCTATAATTTTCGTTATATTTTGTATGTTTAAGAGGATTTCTGCCAAACATACCACTTTTTTGAGGAGGAGAAAAATGAAAAAATTTTATACCTGGTATCAGAAGCATATTACCGGTGCGATCTTTATCGGCCTGCTTCTCGGTATCCTGACCGGACTGTTTCTTGCGGACTGTTTTGCACCGGTTCTGACAGTTACCAGTCTTCTCGGCGGCATCTACATGAATGCCCTGAATATGATGATCTTTCCACTTGTATTCTGTTCCGTTGTCATGGGGATCTGCAGCATCGGAAGTATTAAAACCACCGGTAAGATTACCGGTGCTTCCATGGTATTTTTCCTTTGCACAACTGCACTCGCCAGTCTTGCCGGTCTGATCATCCCGCGTCTGATCCATCTTGGACGAGGTGTTTCTTTTGAAATGGCAACATCTGATATTGCAGCTACAGATATGAGCAATATTCTGGATACCATCAAAAACCTGATTCCGTCCAACCCTGTATCTGCTTTCGCACAGGGAAACATGCTTCAGGTTCTTGTATTTGCCGTCATCATCGGTTTTACCCTGATTGCAGTAGGTGAGAAAGGTCAGCCGCTTCTGAATGTGATCGACTCACTGAATGAAGTGTGCCTGAAGATTATCAGCACGATCATGTACTTCACCCCAATCGGTGTCTTCTGTACTATCGTACCGGTTGTAGAAGCAAATGGTACCGAAACAATCATTTCACTGGCTACACAGCTGATCATCCTGTACCTGGCATTCTTTATCTTTGCATTTGTCGTATATGGACTTGCCGTTAAAGTAATCGGTAAAGAAAGTCCGATTAAATTTTTCAAGGCGATCATGCCGGCTGCACTGAATGCATTCGGAACATGCTCCAGCTCCGCTACGATTCCGATCAGTAAACAGTGCATGGAAGATGGAATGGGTGTTTCCAATAAGATCACAAGTATTGCGATTCCTCTCGGAGCAACCGTAAATATGGATGCTGTATCCATTCTGATGTCCTTCATGATCATGTTCTTTGCCAACGCATGTGGAATCAATGTCAGCATTTCCATGATGGTTATTGTACTCCTGGCAAACGTACTTCTTTCAGTCGGAACACCGGGTGTTCCAGGTGGTGCAATTGCATCTTTTGCAGCGCTCGCTACCATGGCAGGACTTCCAGCCGGGGTTATGGGCGTATATATCAGCATCAATACTCTGTGCGATATGGGTGCTACCTGTGTCAATGTTATTGGAGACCTTGCCTGCTGTGTAGCACTGAAGGGCCGCCTCAAAATCGACGAACATAAATAAACTTACATAAGAAGAAAAGTGAGCAGTCACGCGGGCTGTTCACTTTTCTTTTTTATTTTAATTAAATTTTCACTTATAATTTATAAGCTTTAAATCCAAGATCTTTTAACGACATATTCAGCTTTGATCTCAGCAGATATTCTGTACCTGCCATTGCCGCCTGAAGAGTTGCATTTGCAGCTTCCTGAATTTCCGACTGTGCTCTGCTTCCATTTGTATTATAAAATACAAGATTCTGCTTTCCATTGTATATGGAAGCTTTCATAGTCGCTGTTGTATAGACTGCGTTTCCACTTGCATATATTCCGGAAATGACTCTTGCAGAATCTGATTTTGCACAGTTCACAAGGATATCCATTGCACTTATAATACCCTCTTTTTTAATCTGCAAAGACAGTCCCATATCAAGCTTATCGGATTTTGTATCATAAGACAGAATAGCTGTTGTCTCTGCATCTATAGAAGCCTCAATATATTTGCTTCCATCCTCACTGTATCTGCCATTCTTATTAATATAGTTTCTGACTTTTGCATAATTCTTTGCCAGCTTGTTTGCCGCGGCTGATGCTTTTTTTACGGTAACTGTACATACAAATTTCTTTCCACCAAGTGTTGCGGTAATTTTGGCTGTTCCTGCTTTCTTGGCTGTGATCCGACCTTTTTTATTTACAGTTACAATCTTTGAATTACTTGATCTCCAGACCGGTGTAAGCTTTGTGCCATTGACTTTTAATGTATATGACTTGCCCGGGTTCAAAGTAATTCTGGAACTGTTCAGTTTCAATGTATACAGTCCTGCGATCGCGGTAACTCCTTTTTTGTTATAACTGCTGAATGTCTTCTTACCTTTTGTGTTTTTAAATGCTTTCACACTGTAGGTATACTGTGTTCCCGTTATTACTTTTGTGTCAGAAAATGCTGTTTTCTTTGCACCTTTTACTTCTGCCACATTCTTCCATTTGCCACCTTTTTCCTTACGAAAAACAGTATAACCACTGGCACCTTTTACCGCTTTCCATTTAAAAACGATTTTGGATTTTCCTGAAGCTTTGGCGGATACCAGCTTTGGCGTTGCTACTCTGGCTGCAGCCTGCACTTCCGCCACATACACAGCCTCCGGTAGTGCTGCCGGAACTGTTACAGCGACCATCAGACCTGCCATCAGCCCACATAATGCCTTCTTTAATGATTTTTTCATACCCCTGTCTCCTTTCTCTTTATACACCTAATGTACTATATTCTTCAGAACTTTTCAACCATCGAAAGACTGACAAGGGATAATATAGCAAAGAAAAGTCAGGGAAAAATAAGTTTCCTGGATTTATCTGACAGATATCACGTATGATTTATCAAAAACGTCTTCTGGCTCAAGCATATTGATATTCGCTTTCTGAGACAATTCTTTGTCATAACCGGTATTATCACAACGTCCCATCCATGGTTCCAGACACACAAATGGTGCATCTCCGGCTGACCAGATGCCAAAATTCGGAAATCCCTCACAGGAAATTTCTACATACGGGGTTCCATCCGGCAATGCAATGCCTGCCTTCGAAATCTGCCCATCATCAAAAATCAGCGCATCTTTATCAAACATTCCTTCCGTAATCTGGCAGCTTCCATTTTCGAGAACAAGTGTATACACCTTATCCGGGATAGCTGTACCATAACGTGTATCCAGCAGATGATACGTCAGCTCTTTCTGTCCACTGAAAGTCAGATGATAATCCTCTCGTTTCGTACCCGGAAGTATCGGAACATTAAATGCCGGATGTGCGCCGACCGTAAAATACATGATCTCCTGATCTTTGTTCACAACTTTCCAGGCTACTGTCAGATCACGACCTTCCAGCGTATGTGTAATATACAGCTGAAACTCATATGGCCATGCTTTCTTTGTCTCATCCGTGGATTCCAGTAAATGTGTAACCGAATTCTCCGTTTCCTCCACGCAGATGAATTCCATATCCCGGGCAAATCCATGCTGTCCGGAAGTGTAAGTTTTTCCATTAATCAGACAATGATCTTCATAGTATCTTCCTACATTCGGAAAAAGAACCGGAGCATGGCGTTTCCAGTGTGACGGATCTGCATTCCACAGAATCTCTCTGTCATTCTTTTTATCAAAAATTCCGGATAATTCTGCACCGTGATCACTGATTGTAACACAAAGCTGGTCATTCTCAAGTGTATGCATAAAATCTATACCTCCATACGTAATTTTATGCCTACAGTATATCAGAAAATTGTAAAGAAAAACAGACTCCGAAGAGCCTGCCTTTCATATACCACTTATTTATTTCTGTCCTGCGATATGTCTTGCTACATAAATACCACTTGCAGATGCATGTGACAGAGAATGTGTCACACCACTTCCGTCGCCGATCACATACAGACCTTTATGACAGCTTTCAAGATTGTCATCAATTTCAACTTCCATGTTATAGAATTTGACTTCAACGCCATACAGAAGAGTATCATCATTTGCAGTTCCCGGTGCAACTTTGTCCAGTGCATAGATCATCTCGATAATGCCATCCAGAATACGCTTCGGAAGTACCAGACTCAAATCTCCAGGTGTCGCAGTAAGAGTTGGTCTTACGAGTCCCTCTTCCACACGTTTCACTGTACTTCTTCGTCCACGTACAAGATCTCCAAAACGCTGTACGATAACACCGCCGCCAAGCATATTAGAAAGTCTTGCAATACTTTCACCATATCCGTTACTGTCCTTAAATGGCTCGGAGAAATGTTTGGAAACAAGAAGTGCAAAGTTGGTATTGTCTGTTTTCTTCTCATCTCCCTCATAGCTGTGGCCGTTTACGGTGATGATTCCGTTGGTATTTTCGTTTACTACGATTCCGTTCGGGTTCATGCAGAATGTACGAACGTTATCTTCAAATTTCTCTGTACGGTAGACGATCTTGCTCTCGTACAGTTCATCTGTCAGATGTGAGAAAATGACTGCCGGAAGTTCCACGCGGACACCAAGATCTACACGATTGGATTTTGTCGGAATCCTCAGGTCTTTACAGACAGTTTCCATCCATTTACTTCCGCTTCTTCCTACTGAAACGATGCATTTCTTACACTCATAAGAACCCTTTTCACAGATTATACGATATCCGTCTTCTAATATTTCCACCTTCTGTACCGGTGTATCAAAATAGAAGTCCACATGATCTTTCATTGCATTATAAAGATTTTCAAGAACTACATAATTGATATCTGTTCCCAGATGACGCACAGAAGCATCCAGAAGGTTTAATTTATTCTGCAGACAGAGTTTCTTGAACTTCGTTCCTGCTGTAGAATAAAGTTTGGTTCCTTCGCCACCATATTCCATATTGATATCATCTACATATTTCATCAGTTCAATTGCTTCACTCTTGCCGATATGCTCGTACAGCGTTCCGCCAAAATCATTGGTAATATTATATTTTCCATCAGAAAATGCGCCTGCGCCGCCAAATCCGCACATAATCGAGCATCTCTTACAATTGATACAGTTTTTTATCTTTTTGCCGTCAATCGGACATTTTCTTTTCTCAAGGGAATATCCCTCTTCGAAAACTGCCACTTTACAGTCCGGCATTTCTTTCATTAATTCATATGCTGCAAAAATCCCTCCAGGGCCGGCACCAATAATGATCACATCATAGTTCATGCTTTTTCCTCCTTATAAGTATAGCATAATTTCCCTCTTTGTATCCCTCATCCATCTGCACCGGAATCATTCCCTGTGCATAAAAAAAGCTGTCGCAGAATTTCTCATGACAGATTCTGTCACTTCCATTCATTACGGCAGTTGGAAAAATGTTCAACCTATTTAGCGTTAAGCATATTCCTTTCCAATATTACGGGATTTTCACAATATTGTCAAGTATCAGTTTCAAAAAATTCAGGGCACCGCCCACCAGACAATGCCCCGCTCAACAATATCAGTTCAACAAAAAAATAAAGAAATTCAGATATCCTGCAAAAGTCAGCCAGACAAGATATGGAATCATCAGATAACCAGCTGTTCTCGAAATTTCAGAAAATGTTTTTGTACATAAATATACCAGATACCACAAAAACAACAGCCAGGCAAACGCAAACAGATACCATCCTGCGTTAAAGAAAAATACCGGCCACAGAAAATTTACAGCGAGCTGAATCCCGTATAAAGTCAGTGCCTTCTTTCTCTCTTCAGTTTTTGGTGTGATTGCAACCAGATAAGAAGCCGTTCCCATCATGGCAAACAGTCCGGTCCATACAACTGGAAACACCCATCCGGGAGGTGTAAGGGGCGGCTGTTTCAGTTTTTCAAATGTATTCATACTTCCCTGTGTAAGAAAACCTGAAACCGCTCCGACTCCCAGAGGTACAGCCAGGCAGGTAAGCAATGTCTTTGTTTTTTTCTTCAAAAAAATTCCTCCTGTTCTCATATTCACAGTCTAGTGTATGAAAAACAGGAGGATTTATTCATTTTTTAAAATCTACGTTTATCAGAGCTTATGTTTTTCTGCTTTAAAGAAATCTTTTGTTTCTTTTGCAACAACTCCGCTCAGAGCAAACAGCGCGATCATATTCGGAATTGCCATCAGACCATTAAAGATATCTGCGATAGTCCATACTGCACTTACTGTCATGTATGGTCCAATAAATACTGCAATGATGTATAACCAACGGTATACGATGATTTTTTTCTTATGTCCGTTTGTCAGGTATTCGAGACAACGTTCACTGTAGTAATCCCATCCAAGAATCGTTGTGAATGCAAAGAATACAAGACAGAGCATCAATACAAATGCTGTAAACTTAGCCGGGAACGGAAGTCCATGCTGGAACGCATAAGTAGTAACCTGTACACCTTCAATTCCCTCTACCTGCCATGCACCTGTCAGGACAATGGAAAGACCTGTCATTGTACAGATAATGATCGTATCAATAAAAGTACCTGTCATGCTGACCAGACCCTGACGTACCGGCTCTTTTGTCTGAGCTGCTGCTGCTGCGATCGGTGCACTACCAAGACCAGCTTCGTTGGAGAAGATTCCTCGTGCAACACCTTTCTGCATTGCAACGATCATAGAACCAACCACACCACCGGTTACCGCACTCGGATTAAATGCTGCTTTGACAACTGTTACGATTGCTGCCGGAATTTCTGTAATATTACAGATGATTAATGTAATACTGAAGATAATATAGATCACTGCCATAAATGGAACAATGATCTGACTTACAGTTGCGATTCGTTTCAGTCCTCCGATCAGGATCGCAGCTACACAGAATGCAAGGATCAGAGAAGAAACAACAACTGCTACAGAATACTGTCCCAGGAATGGGATGTTGATACAGTTTGTCTTGTCCGGGTCAAAGAAGTTCTGTACGGCACTGGAAATACCATTTACCTGGCTGAATGTACCGATACCGAAAAGTCCTACACAAACACCGAAGAATGCAAAGATCTTGCCAAGCCATTTCCATTTTGATCCCATACCTTTTTCGATATAATAGAATGGTCCACCAAGGCTGTGTCCGTCTTCTGCAACCACACGGTATTTAACTGCCAGAAGACCTTCAGAAAATTTTGTTGCCATTCCAAAGAATGCTGCCACGATCATCCAGAAAAGTGCTCCCGGACCACCGGCACAGACTGCTGTTGCGACACCTACGATATTACCGGTACCGATCGTAGCACTCAATGCTGTACACAGTGCCGCAAAACTGGAGATCTCACCATCTCCCTCTTCTTCATTCTTGAACATCCATTTCAGCGCCAATGGAAGACGACGTACCTGAAGGAACCCAAGTCTGCTGGTAAGAAGAACGCCACCGGCTATGATCAATACCATAAGCGGTACGCCCCAGACCTTGTCATCCACTGCAACTAAAAAATTATTGATTGCTTCCCACATCTCAAAAAGTTCTCCTTACATATGTATTTTTCAGCATCATAAAAAGGGGAATAAAGAAATAAGAACCGTTCTCCGATGAACTGCTAAGAATCAAGATAAATCAGACAATTAAAAAAGAATAAAAATAAAAAATAAACTTCAGGATGTAATTATCAAAAGCATCCTCTGTCCTTTTGCCTGAGAGATTCAAGACGCTTACGCGTCGCTTGCACCTTCGGCCCCTGTACTGAAACAGGCGTCTCCAGAGATACGATCCATTTACAGTTTCTGTCCGACAATACGGATACCTGAGAGTTTTACTCCTTCGGTGGGCTTATACCTCTTTCCTGCAAACTTCACCTCGTTATTGCTGTTACTGCGTTATACTATAGTGCTAAATCAGAAAAAAGTCAAGATAGAAAAAAATATTCTTCCTTCTTGACTTTTTTTGGTGTTTTTTAAGTTTTTATTTCGGGCTGACAATCTTTCCAGCCACTGCACATGCTGCTGCAGTCTTTGGAGATGCCAGATAGATTTCTACTTTGGAAGTTCCCATACGTCCAAGGAAATTACGGTTATTTGTTGCTACAACACGCTCTCCATCTGTCAGAATACCACCTGCACGTCCACAGCACAGTCCACATCCCGGATGTGTGATCATTGCGCCTGCTTCTGCCAGCGTATCAAGAATACCAAGTTCAATTGCCTGTCTGTAGATCTTGCGGCTTGCCGGTGTCACGATCAGTTTTACATAATCAGCAACTTTCTTACCTTTCAGAACTTCAGCCGCTGCTGCCAGATCTTCCAGACGTCCATTTGTACAGGAGCCGATAAATACCTGATCGATCTCCGCTCCTTCCAGTGTGCTGACATCACGGATCTTATCCACCTGTGACGGGCATGCCATGACCGGAACAAAATCCTTCCCACGGTAAGTCATCGTCTTGAGATATGCAGCATCCCCATCCCCGACAAGACTCTTCTGAAAATCGTTCAGTTCAATCTCACAGTACTCTGCTGTCTTTTCATCTGGTGTGAAAAGTGCACATTTTGCCCCTGCCTCGATTGCCATGTTTGCGATGGTCATGCGGCTTGCAACGGACATATTTTTTACTGCACTGCCTGTAAATTCCAGTGCACGGTAAGTTGCACCGTCTGCGCCCAGATCACCGATCAGACGAAGAATTACATCTTTGGACATAACGTTCGCCGGAAGTTCTCCATCGATCACAACCTTGATCGTCTCCGGAACTTTGATCCACATGGTTCCTGTTCCAAGAATGCTTGCCATCTCTGTATATCCGATACCGGAAGAAAATGCACCGACGCATCCGTAAGTAGTTGTATGACTGTCTGTACCAAAGACAATATTACCCGGTTTGACATAACCAGCCTCTGTCATCAGCTGATGACAGATTCCATCGCTTCTGTGTACGTTTTTCATTCCGTATTTTTCTGCAAATGCATCTCCCACATGGAAATGTCTGGTATCGTCCAGCTGACTTGCCGGTACAAGGTGATCATAGATCAGAACAACTTTGTCCGGATCCCATAATTTCTTGAATCCCATCTCTTCAAACTTCTCTGCAACAAATGGAATAAAAATATCATGGATCATGACTCTGTCTACGTTAACGGTCACAATGTCGCCAGGTTTTACTGTATGACCCACATTATTTCTGATAATCTTTTCAATAACTGTTTCGCCCATCTGCTCTTCCTCCTTAGTCCAGTCCGTTCAGTTTGCGCATGGCTTTTACAAGTCCACCGGCCTGAATGATACTCATCAGGTTCTCCGGCAGGGAAGCGATCGGGTACTGTTTTCCATCATAGTCTACATGTTCATTCATCACAACAGTTACGGTATCTCCCTCTTTGATATCATCGTGAAGATCCGGCTGCTCGATCAGCAGAAGTCCGTTGTTGATGGAGTTTCTGAAGAAAATTCTTGCAAATGATTTTGCAATGACACACTGAATTCCCAGTGCTTTGATAATCTCCGGTGCCTGCTCTCTGGAAGAACCGCAGCCAAAGTTTTTGCCGGCAACAATGATGTCACCTTTCTGAATCTGTCCAGCCAGTTCCGGACGAAGTGGGCTGAATCCATACTGTTTCATATCATCGATTGTCTTGAGTGCCAGATACTCGGTCGGGATGATGATGTCAGTATCGATATCATCGCCAAGTACCCACACTTTGCCTGTAAACTTTTCCATAATCTATGTTATCCTCTTCTCTTTCTCAGATTTCAGACGGCAGTGCGATCTTGCCTGCAATTGCAGATGCAGTAACAGTTGCTGCAGATCCAAGATATACTTTGGAGCTCGGATGACCTGCACGACCCTTAAAGTTACGTGTTCCTGTGCTGATCAGGACTTCGTTCTCGCCGATAACGCCCTGGCAGCTTCCCCAGCATACACTGCAGTTCGGGTTCATAACGATCGCGCCAGCTTCCATGAAGATGTCGATCAGACCTTCTTTTAATGCCTGACGATAGATGGTCTGGCTTGCCGGAACAACGAGAAAACGTACTTTATCAGATACTTTCTTTCCTTTGATGATCTCGGCACCTACGCGCAGATCTTCAATACGTCCGTTGTTACAGGAACCAAGGAATGCTTCATTGATCTCAATTCCACATGCTTCTTCTGCAGGAACAACATTATCTACAAAATCTGGTTTAGCCACTACCGGACGTACTTTACTCAGATCAAAGGTATATTCTCTTACATATTTTGCATCCGGATCGCTGTGGAATACAGCTTTTGGCTCACGTCCGTGCTCTTTAAGGTATTCCATCGCCTTTTCGTCAGCTTCAAAGATACCTGTCTTTGCACCGGCCTCTACTGCCATATTGCAGAGAGTCATACGATCACTGATGCTTAATGTTTTTGCGCCTTCTCCGGTGAATTCCATTACCTGATAGTTGCATCCGTTTGCACCAACTTTTCCAATGATGGTAAGGATCAGGTCACGGGCGGTAACACCTTCCGGAAGTTTACCGGTCAGATTGAATTTTACAGATTCCGGAACCAGTACCCAGGAAGTTCCTGTTACCATTCCATAAAGAAAGTCTGTACATCCGACACCGGTTCCGAATGCGCCAAGTGCACCATAAGAACAGGTATGGCTGTCTGCGCCAAAGATCAGTTCACCCGGACGAACATAATTCTCGATCATAACCTGATGGCAGACGCCTTTGCCTTCCCAGAAATCAATGTTGTTTTCTTTTGCAAAGTCTCTCATTTTTTTCTGGGATGCTGCTGTTTTCGGACAGTCAGACGGTACGTTGTGGTCAACGATAAAAACAAGTTTTTTTGTATCTGCAATATGCGGATTTTTTAATTTATTATTATACATATCTACAGTCAGATGAGTCGTTCCGTCATTACTCATCAGACGGTCAAGCTGAACCGTATGGATATCACCAGGTTTAACACTATCCACACCGGCTGCTGCTGCGATGATTTTTTCTGCGATTGTCATTCCCATGGTTATTTCTCCTCCTTGTTCAGTGAAGCGATCAGGCCGCCCTGATTCAGAATCCCCTGCATATATTCCGGAAGTTTGGTACAGGTATAAGTCTTTCCATTTGCAACTGCTGTACCATCAGACATATGAAGTTCCATGGTATCTCCGGTCTGTACATCATCCGGAAGATCTTTACAGACAATTGCCGGAAGCCCGATGTTGATCGCATTTCTGAAGAAAATTCTTGCAAAGGATTTGGCGATAACGGCCTGTACCCCAAGTGCTTTGAGTACGCCCGGTGCCTGTTCTCTGGAAGAACCACAACCAAAGTTCTCACCGCCAACTACGAAATCTCCCGGTTTTACTTTCTTTGCAAAATCAGGATCCAATGATTCAAATGTATGACCCTTCATTTCATCCAGATTTGGCAGAAGCAGATACTGGGATGCAATGATCTGGTCTGTATCAAGGTCATTATGAAATTTAAAAATTGTACCTTTTTCCATAATAATAGTTCCTTTCTATGTATAACTATTCATTTTCTCTCTATTCTACCACAAATTTACGTAATAGCAAAATGTATATTTATAAGAATTTTGCATTAAAAACTCATTCGGATTTTTCCAGTAACTCATATGCAATACGCGGGCTTCCATCCGGCACATACACGATTCCACACCGTACAAAGCCATATTTTTCAAGTACATGCTGCATTACTTTATTATCCTCATGTGTATCTATTCGTAAATGCGGTATCTGTGCCTTACAGTAGTCCATGATCTTTTCCAGCACATTACGGACCGTTCCATCACTCGCAACACGGTGTACTGCTGCATACTCTGTATCCACCATCCAGCTGCCCTGTTCAATTTTCAGATAAACAGGATCTTCTCCTTTTATAAAAGCAAATACTGCATGGATTATTGCTTCATCTGCGACCGCATCTTCCAGTACATACAGATCTCCCTGAGAAATATCATCTTCCAGCAGTTCTTCCGGTCTGTCCCCTGCTCCCCACTGTGCATGATTTCCGTTCTCCCGCATAAATTGTCTCGCTGTTTCATAAATCTCATAAATTCGCGGCAGGTCCTCCTTTTCCGCTTTTCTGATCATATATGACATGTAGTTCCTCCTGAATCTTCCTTTTTACATTTTTATTATAATTAGTCGATGTTTTTCTGTAAAGTCAGCATTCAAATAAAAAAATGCTGCCGGATCTGCTCCTCTCCAGAGAAATCCAGCAACATTTTCAACTATATTTCAGGGATGATCATGATTTATTTTTCGCTTCTGCGATGTTTCAGTCGAAGTGCCCAGAAAGCAAGTACAACATCAACAAGCGCAAACAGGAACATCATTGCAGAGCCTGCGACTTTTGTTTCATCTGCAGTTTTTACACCATCTGTTTTCTGTGAACCAGATGTATTTCCTGCAGCATTTGTTCCATTAGAATTTGTTCCGTCAGAACCGGAAGCGCCGCCATTTCCACCATTATTTCCAGAATCCGCGTTTGTTACAGCCGGAGTCGGTGTATCTGTTGCATCCGGAGTTTCCGTTGCATTCGGCATTTCTGTCACCGCTGGTGTCGCAGTGCTATCCGGTGTTACACTTGGATTTGGTGTCTCACTTGGTTTTGGTGCTTCACTTGGTTTCGGAGCTTCGCTCGGCTTTGGTGCCTCACTTGGTTTCGGAGCTTCGCTTG
>NZ_JAJCKS010000038.1:0-18685 GCF_020558815.1 Blautia sp. 210820-DFI.6.14 | reverse complement strand
ATACCAGAATCTGCCCACCTCCGCTTTTTGCATGATGGATGTGCCAGTTATTTCTGCATAAAACTGGACTACCCCTCCGCAATCCCTTATAGTTACGGGCTTTAACGGCATACACGTCTGTGTTTTGTGCGACCCTTTCATGACGAGCAGTTTCTGCCAGGTTATTTCTCTGCTTCGTCCTCATTCCAAACCTCTTTTGCAAGATTAAAGACTGCCCAGCCTTTTGGCCAGCCTGCATAGAATGCTACGTGAGTGATGATTGCTGCGATCTCTTTCTGTGTTACCCCATGATCCTTTGCATTCTGTAAATGGAATTTCAAAGAGGAATCTGTGATTCCCTGTGCCATCAGTGCTACAACTGTGATGATACTTCTTGTTTTTAAATCAATATCTTCGTTATTCCAGTTCTCTCCGAAAAGAATGTCATCGTTAAAATGTGCAAAATCTGGTGCAAATGTTCCCAGAGCATTTCTTCCTGCTATCTGTGTGATCTTTGCCATGATATCAAACCTCCATCTTTCTTATTTATGGTAATTTGTTATACTCTTCTTCCGGTAAAAACTCCAGCCATTCGTTGGAAGCTCCCTCTGCTGGAACTTCAACAGCCAGATGCTGGAACCAGCTGTCTTTCGCTGCCCCGTGCCAGTGTTTTACTTCTGGTGAAATATTTACTACATCTCCAGCTTTCAATTCACGAGCTGGTTTTCCTTCTTCCTGGTACCATCCTCTTCCACCAGTAACCAGAAGGATCTGTCCACCTTTATGATGGATGTGGTATGCATTGATTGTTCCCGGAGCGAAAGTAACCAGACCAACTGGTACTCTCTCTGTTGTAAGCATATTCAAATAGCATTCACCTGTAAAATACTTTGCGAATGCTACGTTTTCTTCACCGATTGGAAATACGTTACCTCCACCTAAGTCTTTTTTCATCTGTTCGATATCCATAAAAAATTCCTCCTTGCTCTTTTTATTTTATGGTACAACCTGAAGTAAGCTCTAGGTCAATAGATTTTGCAACTTTTTACATAAAGTTCATAATTTTTCTGTGACAGTTTGCATTTCAGGTACACTCTATTTCTTATCGGTATCATCATACTCCCATATTGCTTTCTATGTCCAATACCCATTATTATGGGTTGCTTAATGCCTTTTAAGCATAATCTGTTTCTATATCACAATGCAAAACAGATCTGCTGTATTCTGGCAGACCTACTTTGCATTATGATATAGCTTAAATCTGTTTGATAAGATTCAACTCTTTCTTGGATAGTGCTTTTTTTAACTTCTGGTTTTCCTTTATTAGATTCTCATTTTCGCTTTTCAGTTTCTGTAGCTGTTGCCGGAGCAGATTCATTTCCGCTTCCATCGCCTGACTGATAATGTTTCTCCTTGGATCCACCATACCAGCCTGCTGTTCCATTGCTGCATCAATCTCACCTCTTACAATCGGATTCTTGTAAAAGAATCCTCTAGATAAACCAGTCTTTTGCATCAGTGCTGGTACGGACACCTTTTCTCTCTCCAACACCATTGTCCGTATTGTCAGGACTGCCCGTTCCACTTTTTCTTCGCTCTTTCTTTTATTCAATTCCAGCATCTTGTCGTATTTGCTCATATTCTTCTCCCCATCCGTCCAGATTTGCTAAGATAATCTGTGACATAAGATTTCTTACTTCCCTTGTCTCATCTGCCAGTCGCTGATTGCTCATTTTCCGGTAGTACTGGACGCTTTTCACTCCTTTATGACCCAGGAGCTTTGCTATGGTCCAATCATCCACATGGAGTTCTGTCAGCTTTACCCCATAACAGTGCCGGAACATATGCGTTCCAAATCCGAATAATTTCCCGCTGTCATCTCGGATATCTTTTTCATAGATCATTCGAAGCACTTTATCCTGCAAGGTTTGGTAACTGATTGGTCTCTCCGGTTTGTTCTCGTCCGCAAAGATATAAATGCTTTCAGGATAATGCTCATTTGCATAACTGACTGCCTTTCCAATCAGCTGTGCCAGCTCCCGGCTGATCGGTTTTTCATATCTTCTTGTTTTCGGCTGGTATATGATAATCATATCCTGACGGTCATGTTTATAAAGGCAGTCTTTCCGCAAGGTCAGCGTGTCGGAAATTCTGGTTCCAAGCATCTGGTGGATGATCATTGCCCTTGCTATCTGCTCTTCCATTTTTACAATCTGGGCATTCAGTCTTTTCAGCTCACTGTCCGAATAAGATTTGAATTCTGCTTTCCGTTCTGGCGGAAAATCAGATTTTAAAAACAGTTTTGTAAGATGTGGAAAATCATAAATTTTTCCGATTGTTTCCAGCACATTTCGAAGCTTTAGCAGGTCATCCCGGATGCCATTCCCTCCGTTTGATTCTACCTTGATGTTGATTAAAAATTGTTCTATGATCTCCCGGTCAATCTCTTCGCAGGTGCTGATCTTGGAATGCTTTTCATCCAAATACTTTGAAAATTTATTCATGGCGGACAGTTCACGTTTTATACTGCCAAGGGCTTCGGTTTTCAGATGATGGTAAATTGCTTTTTTTACTTCTTCCCGAATATCTGGTTGCCGGATTCCTCTGAAATTTAGTGTCTTATGGTTGACAATCGGATTTGTCCGCAGGATAAGCGGAAGCCTTTCCAGATGCCAGATATCCTTTGCCAGCTCATTGGTTTCTGATCGGTCCAGTGTAAATTCCAGAAGGCTTTCAAAATACCGGATCAGGGCAGCTTTTTCCACCGATTCAGTCTGAATGTTCGTCACTTTATGCTTCGTCAAAGCCCTACCGTTTTGTATCATCCACATTTTCAACTGCTTTATCCAGAAGTCTTTTTCTCTGTCAAGCAGGCTGTTTTCCTGATGGGATGACTTCTGAAAAAATTCACATAAGCTGTTAAAATAATGCCTTTCCCTTTTTATGGTCAGGATGGATACCTGCGTTCCACGGTAGTAAATGTATTCGACAAATTCTGTCTGAAGCTGGTTTTCCGGCAGTTTATCCAGATCAAAATATTGTTCCTTATTCAGCTTTTCCTTTTGCTCATCGGTAGCCAGCTTATAACATTCCAGTTGTTGGAATTTCAGTTTATTATCCATGCTTCTCTCCTTTCTGCATACAGGCAAGCAGGCTGTTTTCCTCTTCCTCAAAGTATGCGTCATTTTCTTTAGCAATTTTTCTTGGCATATAATCTATATACTGCATGGTCATTTCCTCAAACGTATGTCCCAGATAGTCCCGGATGCTTTGGATTGATACGCCATGCTCATAAAAATTGGTTGCTACGGTATGTCGGTAATCATGAGACTTAAAAATATATTCTCCATTCTGTATGCCTATCTGGGAGCAGTATTTTTTCATCTGCCCCATGAAGGTGCTTTTGGAAAATGCTCCACCTTTCCGATTCCGAAAAATGTATGCTTCTTTTTTGGTAGGGTGCTTTTTCAGATAAACCTGCATCAGACGATACAATGTTACCGGAATGGGAACCCTTTTATAATTTTTCATTTTCACCTGGTAGACCTTCGTCCAGCAGTCACCATTCTGGATATAATACGCATCCCCTTTTAAGGTGCAGACCTCACTGATCCGGAGTCCCACACACCAGAGATGTAAAAACATCATTCTCAGGTGTTCAGGAAACTGTGAGAGGTTTTGGATAATTTCCATATACACATCCTCTTCCACACTTCTGTCATGGTGGACTGGGATCTGTTTTTCCAAGTAATACGATGCATAAAACGGAACCTTTTTTATATACCCCTTTACTTCCAGAAATTTCATAAAAAACTGTATTCCCGAAACATTGGTATTAAATGTCTTTGCTCCCATAGCACCATTCTGCAAATTCTTTAAATATACATCAATCAGGCTGGCATCACACTTGGTAACTTCCAGTTCGCTGATCTCCTGCAAAAAATTTCGAATGGTTCGGAATCTTTCGTACACCGTGCTGAGCGCCAGTTCTCCGATTCCAATTTCGTACTTCATATATTCCTGAAGCAGCAATCGATTCTTGGGCTGTAGAACTTCCTGAAATGATATTTTTTCTATACTGTCACTCTGGTTTATTCTTTCTTTGGCAATACGAAACCGCTCTAAATACCAGATGGTAGCATCCCATCTTGTTTCATCAGTTTCTATAAAAATCACTTTACGGGCAGTTTCCACAATGCTCTTCAGTCGTTTTCGCCGTTGCTCTTTCTCGACTTTCTGCTTCAGGTAGTCCTGAAATGCTGTTTCCTGTTCCAGCTCCAGAAGCTGGATATCTGTAATCTGCTCCCGGATGCAAAATTCGTAAAAAAGCTGTAGCCCGGTCAGTTTATATTCCCTCAGTCTGGAAATTTCATAATTCTTCAGAATATATTCCAGCACGGTAAAAATCTGACGTTTCAGTTTCTCACTGGCTGCCGCTTTAAAATTCCAGACCATGTTGCTCCGACACCGTACCGTTTCCACACTCTTTACGATTACAGGATCTGAGTGGTATGGAACAAAAAGTATTTCATTTTTATATTTCCATTCACATTCCCTCTGTCCAGCCGGAGTTTTCATCCGTTCCCGGATGTACGCCTGCCGTATCCGGTCGAACGTTCCGGTATATCGGTAAATGTAATTTCGCTTTATCAGCGGTGTTATGTATAATTCAAATTTCATTCGCAGTTCATAATCTATTTCCGAAAGATGTTCTACCATCTCATCTGCCAGAAACAGCAGAATCTGTTCTGTAATGGAACTTCCTGCTTCCTCTTTTGCAAACTCCCGGATTTCTTTTCGTAGCTGCTCAATCCGCCTGCTCCGTTCTTGTTCTGCCTCTATAAAAGACTGTAAAAACGCAGGCATAAAAACCACCTCCTATAGCAATTCCTCAATCCCATACAGGGAGGAGTGTTTCTCGTAGAATTCCTGGCTGGCATCCAGCAGTTCATCATCCACAATGTCCAGATAATTGATGGTTGTCTGGATGTGGCGGTGTCCATAGGCCAGCTGTATCAGTTCCAGCGACCATCCTGCTTTTCTCCGCTCATTTCCAAAGTAATGCCGGAGCATATGAGGCGTGATCTTAATCCCTGTTTTCTTATCCATTCTTTTTAGCATGGAGTATACTGCTTCCACGTTCATTGGTTTTCCGATATTATCCCCGGAAATATTCACAAACAGGCTTGTCTGGTGCTGAAGTAGTTTTCGGTACTCTGCGATATACAGATTTAAAAAGCCGAAGGTATCTTTGCTGATCTTCGCACTTCGGTATTCTGCATTCTTTGCTCTCGCTCCATTTTCATTGTCCTCACGGAAATATACCCGGATTATGTGGTTCTGATAATCAATGTCCTTACTGTAATCAATTCCTAAGATCTCACCGATTCGGTAGCCTGTCTCTGCCAGAAGCAGCATGAGAAGCCGATCTCTTATATTGGTACACGCTTTCAAGATTTCCACAATTTCATCTTTCTTTGCTGCTCTCGCCTTATGCTCTTCCTCTTTTAAATAGCCTTTGAAACTCTTTGATCGTATGCTTTTCTTTACGCCTACTGCATCCACGGCTACAAAATAATTATAGGACAGGACTTTCAGCTCCCCGAACTGCTGGTACTCTTCTTCTATAAAAAGATAGAACCTGAACACATCTCTTAAGTATGCGTTGCAGGTTCCATTGTTTGGAGATCTGTGATTTTTATCTCTGGTATGCTTCCCGGCTTTCAGCCAGTATAAAAATTCCACAAAGTGATTTGTCTGTTCAACATAAGGCATTTGATATACGTCTGTCAATTCCTTTTTCTTTTCATGGATGTATTCCAGATAGTACAGGATTGCAAGTGCGGAGCGCCGCACCGTATTCGGTGAACATTTACTCCGTATCTTGTGCATCAGATATTTGGTTGGAAGCAGGACGATATCCAGTGTTTCCACATCTCTGATAAAGAAATAAACGGTGGAACCCTCTCTTTCTTTTTCCAGTTCATATCGTCTCATTCCTGCTCACTTCCTTTCCTCTAACGCTATACACAGTATACCCAACTCATGCCGATAAAGCTATCACAAATACCACCAATTCGGTCAAAACCGCTCCTGAAATACCACTAAACTTTTTGTCTTATTTTCTGTCCAGATCTGGGCAGAACCAACAACACCACGGATGTTATCAGCTGTAGTAACGCTCCACTTTCCGGCTTCGGATAAAGTCCTCTACTTCATCGATTTTTTCTGCCATCTGGCACTTTGGCAGGGCGTCCAGAACATCTCCCCGGTACTTTCCTTTCTTTGCCGCTCGGTGGTCTAAAATGGACACTACACAGGTGTCCTGCTCCGTCCGGATCGCCCGTCCGAATCCCTGGCGCAGTTTCTTCTGCATATCTGGAACAACAACATTTTGAATGTAGGATTCCAGTGATCGGTATTGTTCCCTTTGTGCTTCATGGATGGGGTCCGGTACAGCAAACGGCAATTTTACAATGATCAGGGACGATACCATATCCCCCGGAAAATCCACACCTTCCCAACAGGAGCCGGCTGCAAACAGAACGGCATTTTCCATCTTCTTAAACCGTGCGATTTCTTCCTGTGAGTTTCTCCATACCTGCACCATCGGGAACGGGATCTGATCCCGCAGGAGCTGCTGCACATTTCCCATCAGGGTATAAGATGTAAACAGTACCAGTGTATGCCCAAAAGTAGAACACACCAGATCACGGATCTGGCCTGCAAGTTGCTCGACCTCTTCCCGGCTTCCCTTGAGCGTCGCTTTTAAATTCTCAGGAATATAGAGCAGACAGTTCTCTCTGTAACAAAATGGGGATTCTGCTACACACTCCCGGACTCTGCTTTTCTTTTCCAGCCCGGTCATCTGTCTGGTCCTTACAAACCCATTTCCGGCTTTTAAAGTTCCACTGGTGAGAATCGAGGGAAATCCCCTGTCCCATAAGGAATCATGGAGAAACCTTGGAATCTCTCTGCTAACAGCCATAAACACAGGATCTCCCCTGCCGTCTGGCTGAAGAAATAAAACGTATCTGGTATCCTTCTTCAGAAACCAGCCGAACAGCTCTTCCATCTCTTCCAGCCGCCGGAAGATCCAGTAAGGGACATTTCCAGCAAGTCTTTTAAGCATAAGACTGAGATTCCCCCTTACCTGCTCCAGAGAAGATCGGCACTTTGCCGGAAAATAGAAATTTTCTTTTCCAGCTATGTCATCTCCCATCCCGGCCTGATCCTTACGGATTTCCATTGAAAGTGTATTAAACCAATCCTGTAGTCTCTTACCTTCCGAACTTTTATGCTCCCTGTTTAAGAAATACGAGATTTCCTGCACATCCTCTCTTCCAATACTTCTCCCATCCATCTGGCTGGCAGCTTCTGGGAGCTTATGTGCTTCATCTACTACCAATGCTCTGTAATCCGCCAGCAGAGGCCGGTATTCATTCATCCGGTGCATGGCGTCTGCCAGAAGATAATTGTGATTGCATATCTGTATAAAAACTTCCTCTTTTTTGGAAACATCCAAATATTTCTGATAACGGCATCCTGCTTTCCCCGGACACTCCCTGGGGCAGAATTTCGGTACGCACACCAGCCTGCGGTCAAAACCGCTCAGGTTATGTACGGAATCTAAATCAAAGTTATGCCGGAGGGACTTCAATGCCTCCATCTGTGCCTGATTTTTATTCTTATCCCGGACTGCCTCCAGTCTTTGGGCCAGCCTGTAATCGCATACAAAATGTTCCTTTCCCTTGCGGACAACTGCCTTTAATTCTCCCTGAAGCAGATCTGCTTTTAACAGTACATCCGATAAAAAAGGAACATATTCCTCTATGATAGCTTTCTGTAAGGCAATGCTGGAAGTGGATACCACCACAGGCCGCCTGTCACATCCCGAATAACCGGAATGCAGTACACTATATTTCCGCATCAGGATGCAGGCAGTCAGATAGGCATAGGTTTTTCCAATGCCCACTCCTGCATCACAGAGCGTGATCTCATTTTTCATAAGGGCATCCAGCATTTCATGGCAGAGACGGATCTGTTCTTCTCTTACGTGAAGCCCGACTTCCGGTAGAAGTTCCCGAAAGATTCTTTCCACTTCGCCATGCGCCCTTTTTTGATATTCATTTTTATAACACATTACTTCTCCTTGCCGGGAAGCTTATCTTACCGTACCCTTACGGACGGATCTGACTGCTTCCGGTGCTTTTGCTCCCTGCTCCTGCATTTTCTTTATGGCAGCATTTCCCCGTGCCATCATCCTTCGGATATCCGTCCGGGAAACATTCCATGTCCTTACCTTCTGTGGAGCATTCCTTACCTGCTCGGACAAATGCCTTTCACAGAGTTTCGGATAAACCACCATGGCTTCTGGCAATTCCAACGGATACTCGATCATGGGATGGTACACAATATCCCGGATCACCTGCTCATAGCTTTCCATCTGCATTCTGGCTGTACTATCCTGGTAAATATTTTTTCCTTTCATGGCACTGTAGACCTGCGATGAGATATATCCCAATGATTCAAAACTACAGTATCCATAAGGAGTTACACCGGAAAGGGAATCCGGATCTTTTAAGGCATTCAGATATACATCTTTTCCCTGGGCGATCAACCACATCCGAAAATCGGAAAAGCTGTCATCACTGCACCCTGTTTCCATCAGAATACCTGCCGCTGTCCATAAGCCATACTTATAAGCTGCATCCCGGTAACTGTAAACCAGATTATGGAATTGCAGAACATCCTCCGGTGTCATATAGAAAAGCTGTTGCTTGATCCACACCGCCGAAGCATCCAGATCGGTGCCGCACACTTCCTTTGCTTTTTCAATCAGATTCCAGAACTGATCCTTGCTCATCCCACTTCTTTTTGTTTCTTCCATCTTTCTCTCCCCTTGATGTGACGTTAATACCACAAGAATACGGCTGTAGTCTCCCACAGCCGCATGGTATCTGATATCAACGACACACTTCTTCATTGATTTCTTTTTTATCTTGCTGTTCCGCATTTGACCTCGCACCCCCGGAACTATCCCTGTATTTCTTCTGGGAAAGGGGACACTACAGGCGGGCGGCTGGCCTGCCGCCGCTCACAGATGTCCTGGGGGGCTTTCTGATTACAACCCGGAGTCCATCTTCCGCTCTCTGGCTGGTAACGTGTATCATTATCCCCCATCCGTGATCTTGGCGAAAGGCTGCCACCGCCTTATTCACAGCTATGCTTTCTCGCTCCAAGTCTAAGAATCTTTACCCTATACTTAATCATGGCGCTCATACTGTCACGCTTCTACGGTTGGGAACGTACCTGTAGTGCCGATATTCACTTGCCAAAGAACAGCCGAGGGATGTCCCTCTGCTTACTAGCCGATGGCAGTGTATTTTTTTATTCACTTCACAAAAAAATTTTTTATCGTGATTCCCCGGATCTGTTTTTCTTTTTTCCTTTTGCCGGATTCTTCTGCTGTGCATCTTTCTTCTGCTTTTCTTTCTGCTCTTTGGCTTCTTCCGGCGGCATCTTCATCACATGAAGTTCCCCGTTAAACAGGGTGAAAATTTCCGGTGACTGATATTTTTCTTTAAACTTTTCAATCTGCTCCGGTGTCAGCGAAGTAAAATCGTCTTCTGTCAGTCCTACTACAAGGAATGTTCCGGCAATGGCATCATAGACCTGTCCTCGGTCATCGTACAATGCCCGATTTAACGGCAGCCCCTCAAATTTTCCATTGCCGTTTAAAAGGATTCCAACTTTATCATCAAACGGATAGGTCATTTCAATGTCACCGCCTACCGCCTGCTGCAGATCCTCCAGCTCATTGGGGATGTTCTTGACATAGGGTGCTTTCATCGGCTCGACTACCAGCACCGTCATCATTTCTTCCTGCATTTCGGACACTTCTTTCTCATCCATCGTATCAATCCTCCTGTCTGTTCGTTCTGATAATCAGCCGATGAGAGCCTTTTGTTTTATTCAAATTTCATGGACTTTTTGATTTTCTCCCGTAACCTCCGCAGTCTTGTATAAACAGTCTGCTCCGGCAGTTCCATGTGATGGCTGATCTCCTTTGGTGCATATCCCATCATCTTCAGAACAACCATCTGAAGAGTTTTCTTGTCAGTCGATAACAGGATCTGGAGCAATTCCTCATTCTCCACGGTATCGAGCAGGGCTTCCACACTCTCTGGCTGAGACTCTCCTGATTCTTTTTCTTCCAGAAGCAGTTCCATACAGTCCAGAAGTGAGGTCTGATGTTCCCGGAATCTCCGCTCTGCGTTAAAATCGTTCCAGTCATACTCCCGGAGCTTCTGGATCGTCTCTTCATCCACACCCTGCTCACGCAGGATCTTCTCTTCCTCTGCTTTCCACTGGTTCCATCTATATTCTTCTTTTGCTTTGTTATAAGCCACTTATCTTTTCCTCCGATCTGAATTTTTGTGAAATCAAATCGGAGTGTGGCGGTGATCTGGCTCGTTCTTCCTGTCCACAGGAATGTCCGGCATCTCTGCTGTTTCCCTGCAAACACGGATCTCCTTTGTAATCATATCTTTACAAAGGCACAGTGTATCGGATGCACCTGTCAGTTAACGGTCAGAAACCTGTCAATTGACGGTCAATTTTTATCACCTTCTTTCCAGCACAAATAAAATAAGACGAACAATCTTTTTACGGATTATTCGCCTTACTGCTGTTCGTTTTCATTATTCAATTCAAATTTGTAACCTATATCCCTGACACTGACAATGCAATTCCCGGCACCGTCTTCAACGACATTCAACTTTTTTCTCAATCGCTTTACCAGACACCAGATGATATTTTTAATATCACCAACAGAATAATCTTTCCATACAAGCTGGTAAATCTGTTCAAATGTGTATAGCCATAGCTTAACCTCCCTGTCGTGCTGGGGGCTTCGCTGTCGTCTTTGCCCTGTGATACCAGTCCCAGATTGCAGCGTCAGCTATCAAACGGCGGTTTCCATTCTGTATATATTCAAGCTCGCCGCTATCCATAAGCTCGCGCAGCTTATTTTCCCCGATACCGCTAATCTTGCTCATTTGCTCAACGGTCTTTAACATAGGGAATACAGGGATAGCGGGGCTTGTTGTTTCCTTTTTTGCCATAGGAAAATACCCCCTTTCATAAATGGCTAAAAAGTCAAGTTACAAAAAGTGGGCTTTAACCGGGCGGCTGTTAGCACAACCTCGCGGGAATTGCACCCCTGCTCATTTAAGGCAGCTTTACCCATTGCCTGCGACGCTCTGAACGCTCGGACTGTGGATGTAAAGGCTTATCTTCCCTCAATGCGTGTCGTCGCCCGCAAGCTGCTAACTTGCTTCCCGTCGCGGTGTTTTTCGCTCGGCTTTTCCCGATAAGGAAATAGCGTCATGGCGCACCCTCTGTATGGCTCGGCGCAAAAAGGACGTACCCGGTTTGCCCTATACTGCGTCGCCGTTATCTTGCGTCGCTTTCTTTGTCAAGGAACATACGGGGCTGCTGCGGATTGATACGAAACGGAAAAGGGGTTAGATGATTTGACAGTTCATATATGAGGGTAGAAGTGTCCCCGGCGGTGGACGAGCTTTTTTTGATAAGCTGAAATGTGCCGTACTTTGTCGATACGCTCTATATATCATGGCGGCTACCTCCATTAGCCGCCGTTTTTACGGTGTTAGGGTCGTCGTAGACTTGCCGATAGGCAAAAAGAAGCGGCGGCTCTGAAAATCAAAGCCGCCGTAATTTAGAAATGGCGCGTGAAAATACCTCTGCTTTGCGACGGCTTTTTTTCTTTTGCCGTCGTCCGGCAGATTATTTTTTTATGAGTAAGGGCGAAAAATCAATCGTAATCATAAAATTATGGTCATGTATTTCAATTATTGGATTTGTACAATTCATCATAAGTAATAGCTTTTTCACAATGTAAAGTCCTTGTCCAGACGTACCATTACTTCTTGAAACATCTGCTACATAAAAGCGTTCCAACAGTTTTGAATATTCTTCTGTAGGAATAGATGCAACAGGATTTTTAATACAGAGTTGTACAGAATCTGCAATATTAATTAGTTGAATTACAACATTATTTGTAGTGGATGTTACCGCATTGAATATAAGATTTTGTATAATGCGAATACACGCCTTTCTGTCAGCATTAAGATAGATGTCCATATTAGGTATTTCTATTTGGGGTTCAATTCCATTAACGCTGAAAATCGAATAATTGTCTAGCAGGATTTCAGTAAGCAATGAGCATAGCTCAACCTTTTCATAGTAAAATGGATATTGTCCTGCTTCTAAAAGAGAGATTTGATAAAAGTCATCTATGAGACGTTCTAATCTCAATGCTTTTCCGGATAATGCTGAAATATATTCCGCTCTTTTTTCATCAGGCGCACTTGATAGAAGTTGCAAATATCCGCGAATGGAAGTTAGTGGTGTCCGTAAATCATGAGAAAGGCAAGAAATATTCTCTTTTAATTCATTCTCCTTTTTTTGAATTTCGCCCAGATAAATATTATCTTTTGATACAATCTGATTTATGATTTCAACCAAATGCTCTAACCGCCTATCAGATAAAGACACTGTAACTAACTTTTTCGTTTTTCTATTCAGAATAGCATTTAGTTGGACGATTACTTTATATATCTGTATTTTCCAGTTAATTAAAGAAATTGAAAGGATAATGACCAATGCTATCAGAACAAGAAACATAATCGCCCAACCCATATTCTACCTCCCTTTTACTTGATTTCTTTTCTAATCATAATAAGACCGCCAACAATCAAAAGAGAAATGCACCCTATGAAATAGAATGGTAAATGCTCAATAATACCCATTGTGCGACAAGAGCTGAAATTCATCCAATAGTACATAGGATTTCCATATACAAAAAATTTTAAGGGTATTGAAACCGTCTCCATATCACTCCATAGCATTAAGTAAACAGACGCTCCACTGAATACATATAAGCAGCAAATCCCTGTTACAATCCCTGTATTTTGAATAACGACACATAAAAAAATAGAAATGCTTTCTAATGCTAATAAAACCGTTCCGCAAGCAAGAGCCCATCCCAAAAGGTTTATTACTTCACTCGCAGTTGGAATGTAACCGGATTGTATGATTTCAATAACGAAAAATGTAGCTACAAAAATCAGATACGTTATCAGAGACACCACCAATATTGTAATCGCTTTGGTGTAGTAGAGAATAGTTCGTTTAGTGCCGTATGCAACAGATAATTTGATTGTACCCGTATTATATTCTTTTGTAAAAAATATGGTTGCAAATAAAATGCCAATAATCCAGAAAAAGGCTGTATATGCAAGAGATGAGCGGGCAACAGTTTGAAACGTTGGTATTTCACTAGATAGATAACACTTAGCTTGAAATCCGATTACACTTTCTGTTCCATCTCCGGCTCCAAAAAAAGTCATGTCACCAAGTGCAAAAGAGACCATTATAACCGCCGCACATACGCCTAATATAGTTATCAATATCTTTGAGTGACGCAATTTATAAAATTCAGCTTTAAAATGGTTAATCATTTTGGCACCCTCCTATCAAATTAGTGTAATAAGTTTCAAGACTATCTCCAGATTGTGCTAACTGATAAATCGTAATATTATTTGCACTTAGCAACGCTGATACTTTTCCGGCATTTTCAACATAATCATATAGATGAATACTTTTGTCTGGCATAACAGAAAAATTTGAAGTATTCAGTTTGCTTTCCAATAAAACACTAGCAGCAGCTACATCATTCACTTGCAACAACAAATGCTTTTTGCAGCGTTTGTCTAACTCTGTAGCGGTAATTTCCTGTAAAAGTTTCCCCTCATGTAAGATACCATATCTATTTGCTAATTGATGAAGTTCCGTGAGAATGTGACTTGAAATCAAAATAGTGATTCCACGTTCTTTATTTAGTCTTTTGAGTAAGTTTCTTAATTCGATAATTCCAGTAGGGTCTAGTCCGTTAATTGGTTCATCTAGTACGAGAAATTCAGGATTCCCAAGCAAAGCGATTGCGAGAGCTAGTCTCTGCCGCATACCCAAAGAGAAATCTTTTGCTTTTTTCTTTCCGGTATCTTTCAAACCAACTAATGCTAAAGCATTATCAATGCAACCTTTTCCTGGAATACCGCGTTGCAAACGTTGTACCTCCAAATTTTCATAGGCTGTCATATCAAGATAAAGAGAAGGGCTTTCAATAATACAGCCAATGCGCTCACGCTGCTTTGCAAGTTTCTTATTGCTTTCACCGAATAAAGCAATTTTGCCAGTAGTAGGTTCTGCCAGTCCGGTTAGTAAACGAATCATTGTTGTTTTACCGGCACCGTTTTCTCCGATAAACCCATAAATATCTCCTTGCATTACAGACATAGATACTTGATTTAGGGCTAGTGTATTGCGATACTTTTTTGTGATGTTGATAGCTTCAAAAACTGTTACGTTCATTTTTTCACAGCTCCTTTCTTGTTATTTAGTATCGCAGACAATTCCTTGAATAATCTAAAGGTAAAGCTAAAGATTATCTAAAGCTCACTTTGCAAATCGGTAACCCAAGCCCCATATGGTCTTAATTCGGCAGCCTTCGCCCTTTAATTTTTTTCGTAAGTTACTTATATGTGTGTTAATGACATCATTATCCCTTGCAAATGGTTCTTGCCAAATACTTTCATAAAGATTTTGCTTAGAAAAAACTTTATCAGGATATTTCGCCAGTAGTTCTACAAGTTGATACTCTTTTGCTGTAAGCACAATAATTTCGTCTGCAACAGTAACTATTTTTGAAGATGTATTAATGGAAAGTTCTCCAAAGGTCAAACAAAGATTGGGAGTATCTTTTTGACTTCTTAGCAAATTGCGTTCAATTCGCGCTAGTAATTCGTCCAAATCAAACGGCTTTGTTAAATAGTCATCAGCACCCAAGCGTAGCAGTTCGACTTTGTTGAATGTTAAACTTTTTGCAGAAACAACAATTACAGGTACGTCTGAAAATTTTCTGATATTTCTAATTAACTCATCTCCACTGATAAAAGGAAGCATTAAATCTAAAATAATTAAATCTGGGGATAATTCTTTTATACGTTCAATCGCATTTGCACCAGTAAGTGTGAAGAAGACTTGATAATTGTACTTTTCCAGATGGTCTTTTATCATAACGCAAATTTCTTTATCATCTTCGATAATTAAAACATTATTCATGTTGAAACTCCTTTCTGCGTCTATCAGTCGGCTTTTCTGCGTTCTTTGGGATCAGCCAAACACCAGCCATCTTCACAGCGCCGGGGATACGCCCACCAGCACAAAAATAATTTACCCTACGAGGTGTCACGCCCCACTTCTCGGCGGCCTCTTTCAATGTCATATAGTCCATTTCGCACCTCCACAGAGTACATTATAGTTCTCTTTCTCGAACAATGCAAGGAACGAAATGTGAATTATAAACTTCAACCAATCTGCATATAGCAACATTCCACGGGCGAAGTATGAATTATACAATGTAACTGGGTGATGTTATATGGCGAAAGTTGAAGATTGTCCCGGTTTTGAAACCTTCGGTGCAGATGTCAAAGCTGCACGAGAGGCAAAGCGTCTGGCACGAAAAACATTGGCAGAAATGGTTGGGATTGAATGGCGGTATCTTGCCAACATTGAGAATCAAGGTGCGATTCCGAGCCTGCCTGTGATGATCCAGTTGATTAAGGTCTGCGGACTTCCCGTGGAACGGTATTTTAACCCGGAGATTATACGAGAAGAAAGCGAACAGCGGCAACGGGTCAGCCACAAGCTGAAGCTTTGCCCTGAAGAATACCTGCCGATTATCGAAGGTGCCATAGACGGGGCGCTCAAAATGGAACAGACTGCGAAGCAGAAGGAGGACGCATAATCGCGGCCTCCTTCTGGCGTTTCTGTATCATGTTTCCCGGCACTTTTCCAAAAGTTCCCGACACCTCTGCTGGATTTCTCCGGTTTCTGTCACAGTCAGGTCACGGTCATTTCCGGTAATCTTATCTTCCAGAAAGTTGGCGTATGTACCCAACAAAGCGTTCCGTAAATCCTCCGGGGTTTTCTGTATTTCAGCGCTGTACCAGTCATTCCGGTGGGGTTCCCATGCCATCAATGTATAACCGTGGCTGGTCTGAACCACCTCATACAGAGGATCATCATCCAGATATGCCTGAAACACTTTCAAAATCTTTTCAAAGGTCAGCATTTCCCGCACCTCCCATTCAGCTGCAAATCAGTTCCCTGATTAAAATTTCCTCAATCTGTGCCGTTAATGTGTTCATCAGCCCCACCCAACGCATGGGGTCACAGGCTTTCAGTTCTTCCGTGACACCCGCAGTCTCCATCATGTGAGGCAACATAGTTTCCACACGCCCCTGTGCTGTCCGCTCAATCTCTAACAGGTGTGGATACAGCTTCTCGCTCATCAGCAGATGGTTGTAGAGAATGGGGCGATGTTCCTTTAGGTAGGATTTTCGCATTTTGCCGTACTTGCCGATAGAAGTTTCCGGCTGTTCAGAAAGTTTTAGGTTTGGTATATCATAATCTCCACAACGAATGTAAGTCAACTTACTCATATTCATTCTCCTTTGCTTCGTGATGATTAGACTGCTGCGCTGGCTGCTATGCTGCCTTTGCGCGGTTCTTCTTTTGGTAGCTGACCGATAGTAGAAAAAACACCTTTTTTCATATCCTCAGCCCGGATCAGGGCTTTCTTAGCGTCCATTTCCGCTTTTTTCTTCGCCTTGATTTTGTCCTCATACTGTTTCTGTGCGCCGCTGGCTTTCCGCTTCAAATAATTCTGATGAAGCCTGTCCTTGCGTTCTTCTTTTTTCCGCAGTTCTTCCTGTTCCTCCGGGGTTAAAGGAACCGGCTGTAAGGATGGTGGGATATAGCGTCCTAAAAAATTGAAGTAGATTTCAATTTCCTGCGTGGTGTCCTGACTACCTTTTCTGGCGCGTTCGTGGACAAGGATTTTCTCTACAAACTCATTGAGCATGGTGTTTGTCAGCGTGTCAAAATTCTCGTACTTATCAATCAGGGCTATAAATTTCTCCGCTGATTTCTGGCTTTGCTCGTAGCCGGTAACAGCCTTTTCCAGCTCCGCAATTTCAATCTCAAGTGCGTCCTGCTCTTTGGCATACTGTGCATCAAGCGCCCTATATCGTGCATCCGGCAGCTTGCCGAGGGCATTGTCCTCATAGATTTTGCAAATCAGTTTTTCCAGTTCTCCGGCTCTCTTTTGGGCAGCAGCCAGACGCCTGCGCTTTTTCGATATATCGGCACTCTGTTGAGCAACCTGCGTCTCCTGAACAGTGTGAATAAATTCCGTCCGGTCATTTCTCGAATATTCAGCGATAGCCCGGAGCGTGTCGGAAACCAATGTCAGGACAGCACTCTCATTGATACGGTGTTGTGTAGGGCATAGTGTCCCACACGGAACTTTGGTATAATTGGAACAGGTATATTGAGAAACCCGCTTGCCATTGTTGGTGCGGTGGACATACATCTTGCCGCCGCAATCGGCACAATAGAGCAAGCCTGTGAGGGGAGCCGCTTCGCCCCAGCCGTTTGGATAACGCCGTACATTGCTGCGGATTTTCTGCGCCAAATCAAAGGTCTGCTGGTCGATAATGGCTTCATGGGTATTCTCAAAGATCGTCCATTCGTCCTCAGAAACATAGTGGCTTTTCTTGTCCTTAAAGTGCTTGCGGGTCTTGAAATTGATGGTATGCCCTAAATACTCTCGTTTTTTCAAAATGTTCACGATGGTAGATGATCCCCATCCATAGGGGTCTTTGACCGGCTTTGAACGGTTCACACCCTCGTTGAAGCGGGCAAGGTGTACGACAGGAATTTCAATCCGGTCTATGGATAATTTGCAGGCGATCTGATAAGGCCCATATCCCTCCAGCGTGAGGGAGAAGATACGGCGTACCACTTCGGAAGCTTCCTCATCTACCAACCAATGCTCCCGCTTTTCATCCCACAAGTAGCCGTAAATCACCGTGCCGGTCAGGTGCTTGCCACTCATGCCTTTTGACTTAAACACAGAGCGGATTTTCCGGCTGGTGTCGCGGGCGTAAAACTCATTCATGATATTGCGGAAGGGCGTAAAATCATCGTCGCCTTTCAGACTGTCCACACCGTCATTGATGGCAATTAACCGGACGCCGCGCTGCCGCAAAATCTCCATGACCTGGCCGACTTTCAGATAGTCACGCCCTAACCGGCTCATGTCCTTGATGACGATTGCCTCTACACGCCCTGCCTCCACTTCCTCCATCATCGCCAAAAATCCGGGGCGGTCAAAACGGGTGCCTGAGATACCATCATCGGTAAAGTGCGTAGGGTTGGGCAGCCCATTCCGGCGGGCAAAATCCTCTAACATCTGTTTTTGGTTGGATATGGAGTTGCTCTCGCCCTGTAGCTCATCGTCCCGGCTCAGGCGCTCGTACAGTGGGGTGATTTTTTCATTTCTCATGGCTGTACCTCCTGAAACAAAAATGCTCTAAGTGATTGCTTCACTAACCATGACAAAATCATGATTAAGAAGTCACTTAGAGCATATATCACCGGCAGCCAGCTTGTATTTTTTGTACTGCCTTACCGCAAAATGGTTCGGGTCTTTCTGCTCCAGTTCATCAAACATCAGATCTACTGGATTCTTGAAATTCTCATCATCTTCCCT
>NZ_JAJCKS010000037.1:0-18940 GCF_020558815.1 Blautia sp. 210820-DFI.6.14 | reverse complement strand
AACTACATTAGATACCTGTATAAACAGCAATAAAAAGATATCCTGCCATCAACTTCCTGCAGGAGTTCGTAGAAGTACTTGGTGATGTTCTGACTGCGCAATCCATAATAATCACACTGCTTGAGCGAAGTGAGTTTGCGATTATTATGGATGCATCTAGCAGGCAGGTTATCACCTAGAACTTCTGAACGACGAAGCCTGTTGATGACAGGATATCTTTAATATTGCGTAAAATACACGAGCTCTTCTATTATCTCTGCTTATTTCACTCGCATCCAGATAGCAGTGCAGCTACGAGAATACGCCCAGATTCCTACTCGCTCCGCGCGTTTGTTAGCAGCCATTCGCGCAAACTCGCTAACGCTCAGACAGAGCGCTCGGTGGCAGTAACTAGCACAGTCCTCGCGACGGAATCGGAGCTAGGTTCTGGATATCTGTTCTGCTATGTGAATGCTGAGAATTGGAACATTACAATTCGCCTTAACTTTATTGCCATATGTGGAATAATCCTTCTGATATCCATAGTATTTTTAAAAAGTATCCCCAACAATAATATGAATTTGTGAATTGTATGATCTATAACTTAATGTTTCACGTGAAACATTGAACAGCGGCGGCTCGATTCCTTTAACGAATCAGTTGCCATCCAGCCGTCGTGAACTGCCATAGATACCTGTATAAACAGCAATAAAAAGATATCCTGCCATCAACTTCCTGCAGGAGTTCACAGAAGTACTTGGTGATGTTCTGACTGCGTAATCCATAATAATCACACTGTTTGAGCGAAGCGAGTTTGTGATTATTATGGATGTATCTAGCAGACAGGTTATCACCTAGAACTTCCGAACGACGAAGCCCGTTGATGGCAGGATATCTTTAATATTGCGTAAAATACACGAGTCCTTCTATTATCTCTGCTTATTTCACTCGCATCCAGATAGCAGTGCAGCTACGAGAACACGCCCAGATTCCTACTCGTCCCGTGCGTTTGTTAGCAGCCATTCGCGCAAACTTGCTAACGCTCAGACAGAGCGCTCGGTGGCAGCAACTAGCGCAGTCCTCGTAACGGAATCAGTGCTGAGTTCTACGTATCAGTACTGATACTGGATGCACTGAGAATCACTATATCAGGTGCAATGATTCCACAAGATTACCGTGTGTAACCATTGCACCTGATGATCTAACTATTATCATACTATTTATATCCAGCTTACGCATTTATGCAAGGAACTTGATGATGGAAAGAACTATACTTGTACTACTACATGAGAATGTTTTACGTGAAACATCTGTAAAAGCAATACGAGTTATTATAAATATAACTATATAATTCCTGCGAATCTGGGAGTATAAAACCGTTTCCGTTTGGTGAATAATGAAAACATATGAATTATACTGCATTTCCTGGACAGCGGCGGTCATTATATATATCAGATGTGAGATGACTCCCACCTCTGCAGGTGGTGAGCAACAAAATTATATCAGTGGTGGGATTCAATCTCCCATCTGATATAGCCTCCGGCAGGATTGCAGAGATGCACAGAAGAATATGTCATGCATTGCATGACGTGCATCTCGCAGCAAGAATGCCGAGGGCATTCTTGAATCTATAATTATCACGGCATCCGCTGTTATCTACCTTAGATACCTGTATAAACAGCAATAAAAAGATATCCTGCCATCGACTTCCTGCAGGAGTTCGAAGAAGTACTTGGTGATGTTCTGTCTGCGTAATCCATAATAATCACATTGCCTGAGCGAAGCGAGTTTGTGATTATTATGGATGTATCTAGCAGGCAGGTTATCACCTAGAACTTCCGAACGACGAAGCCCGTTGATGGCAGGATATCTTTAATATTGCGTAAAATACACGAGTCCTCTAATTCCCTTGTAAAATATAAACAATAATTTTTCGAAAACTTTCTTGAATTTTAATGTTTCACGTGAAACATTTTGTGGAACAATACTATTAAAAGTGCTATAATAACAACAGTATGCTATACTTTCAAATAAACATGTATAGTCTTGATATTTGATATCCCGAAGGGAGGATGAATCTTGGGAAGAGTAATAGCAGTAGCAAACCAGAAGGGCGGCGTTGGTAAATCAACCACCGCAATTAATCTTTCTGCTTGTCTTGCTGAAAAAGGGAAGAAAGTACTTGCGATAGATATTGATCCACAGGGGAATACGACAAGTGGACTTGGAGTAGATAAAAATAATGTTGAGAATACATTATATGAATTACTTCTTGGCGAAGCAGAAGCAAAAGATACTATTGTTAAAGATGTAGTTGAGAACGTAGACCTGATTCCATCTAACGTGAATTTATCTGGCGCTGAGATTGAATTAATTGGTGTCGATGAAAAAGAATACATCATGAAGAAAATCATAGATAAGGTACGCAGAAAATATGATTATATTATTATGGACTGCCCGCCATCTTTAAATATGCTTACGATTAATGCTTTAACAGCGGCCAATTCCGTATTGGTGCCAATTCAGTGTGAGTATTATGCTTTGGAAGGATTATCTCAGTTAATACATACAATTGAACTTGTAAAGGAACGTCTGAATAAGAAACTCGTAATGGAAGGTGTCGTATTTACTATGTATGATGCAAGAACGAATCTTTCTTTACAGGTAGTTGAAAATGTTAAAGACAACCTTCAACAGAATATTTATAAAACGATTATTCCGAGAAATGTAAGACTGGCAGAGGCACCAAGCTACGGTCAGCCAATTACATTGTATGATACGAGATCGGCAGGTGCAGAGGCATATCGACTTCTTGCTGAAGAAGTAATTAACAGGGAGGGTGAATGATGGCTGGAAAGAAGTCAGGACTTGGAAGAGGTCTGGACGCATTGTTCCCGGAAAAAACAGTGCAGAGTAAACCTAAGACAGTGAAAACTGTAAAAGAAGAAAAAAAGGTTGCAGTAGATACTAAGAAATCCAGTCAGCAGGAAACCAGTAACGGCGAGAGAATGATGAAAATTTCCATGATCGAGCCAAACAGGGAACAGCCTCGTAAGAAATTTGATGAGGATGCTTTACAGGAATTATCAGAGTCCATTAAACAGTATGGAATTTTGCAACCATTGCTTGTGTCCGATAAGAAGGACTACTATGAAATCGTTGCAGGAGAAAGACGCTGGAGAGCTGCCAAGATGGCAGGACTTAAGGAAGTTCCGGTTGTTGTCAAAGAATTTTCAACACAGGAGATCGTAGAAATTTCTCTTATTGAAAATATACAGAGAGAAGATCTGAATCCGGTTGAAGAAGCAATGGCATATAAACGTCTGATTGATGAATTTCATTTAAAACAGGATGAGATAGCTGAACGTGTTTCAAAGAGCCGTACTGCAGTAACAAACTCGATGAGACTTTTGAAACTCGATTCCCGTGTACAGCAGATGATGGTAGATGAAATGATATCCGCCGGACATGCCAGAGCAATTCTTGCTATTTCCGATCCCGAGCAGCAATACAATGCAGCAATGAAAGTTTTTGATGAAAAGCTTAGCGTTCGTGAAACGGAAAAACTGGTAAAAAGTATTTTAACACCAACAAAGAAGAAGCCGGTTGTTTCAAATCCAACAGAAGATGCGATTTATGAGAGCCTTGAAGAAAAAATGAAAGGTATTACAGGAACCCGCGTATTTATTCACAGAAAGAAAAATAACAAAGGCAAAATAGAAATAGAGTATTATTCCAGAGATGATTTAGACAGAATTATTGATCTGTTTGAATCTATTGGTTAAAAGGGGTATGATATGAGTACGATTTTTGATAGTATAGGTATCGATCCTGGGATTATCATTATTGCTTTGCTGGCTATAGTTGTGATATTAATTGGAGTAATGATCAGTAATGGCATGCGTCTGACTCGTTTGGAACGAAAGTATAAGATGTTTATGAAGGGGAGCGATGCACAGTCCCTGGAAAAAACTTTTGTACGCAAATTTGCACAGATTGACAGACTGTATGAAGCAAAAGAAGATCATGAACATGCAATTAAAACACTGGAACAGCATTTTAAAGTTATTTTCAGCAAATATGGCGTAGAAAAATACGATGCATTTGATGATGTGGGTGGCAAACTCAGTTTTGCGCTGGCGTTGCTGGATAAAGATAATTCAGGTATCATTTTAAATGCAGTACACAGCAGAGACAATTGTTTCCTGTATCTGAAAGAAATTGTAAAAGGTGAATCTTATGTAATGCTCAGCCAGGAGGAAGTAGAAGCACTTCGAAAAGCTGTGAATTTTGAACTGGGTGAGATGAGTGAAGATGAAAAGAATTTAGAAAAATAAAGAAGACAGAAAAATAACTGTCAGGAGGAGAAAACATGTTAGACATCAAATTTGTGAGAGAAAATCCGGAAATCGTTAAACAGAATATCAGAAACAAATTCCAGGACAATAAACTGGAACTGGTTGATAAGGTTATTGAACTGGACAAAGAAAACAGAGAGATCAAACAGGAAGTTGAAGCTCTGAGAGCAGAAAGAAATAAAACTTCCAAACAGATCGGTGCGCTGATGGCACAGGGAAAACGTGATGAAGCAGAAGAAGTTAAGAAACAGGTTGCTGCATCCGGTGCACGTATTGATGAACTTTCTGCAAGAGAAAAAGAAGTAGAAGAAGAACTTCTTAAAAATATGATGGTTATCCCGAACATCATTGATCCGTCTGTACCGATTGGTAAAGACGACAGTGAAAATGTTGAAATTGAAAAATTCGGTGAACCAGTAGTTCCGGATTTTGAAGTTCCATATCATACAGATATTATGGAAAGCTTTGACGGAATTGATCTGGACAGTGCAAGACGTGTTGCAGGTAATGGTTTTTACTATCTGATGGGAGATATTGCAAGACTTCATTCTGCAGTTATTGCATATGCCCGTGACTTCATGATCAATAGAGGCTTTACTTATTGTGTACCGCCTTTCATGATCCGCAGCAATGTTGTAACAGGTGTTATGAGCTTCGCAGAAATGGATGCTATGATGTACAAGATCGAAGGCGAAGATCTGTATCTGATCGGTACCAGTGAGCATTCTATGATCGGTAAATTCATCGACCAGATCGTTCCGGAAGAAGAACTTCCAAAAACTCTGACAAGCTATTCTCCATGCTTCCGTAAAGAAAAAGGAGCTCATGGTCTGGAGGAGAGAGGTGTTTACCGTATCCATCAGTTCGAAAAGCAGGAAATGATCGTTGTCTGCAAACCAGAAGAGAGCCCGATGTGGTTTGATAAACTGTGGCAGAACACTGTAGATCTGTTCCGCTCCCTGGATATTCCGGTACGTACTCTGGAATGCTGCTCCGGTGACCTGGCAGACCTTAAAGTTAAATCTCTGGACGTAGAAGCATGGTCCCCAAGACAGAAGAAATACTTTGAAGTAGGAAGCTGCTCCAACCTGGGAGATGCGCAGGCACGTCGTCTGAGAATTCGTGTAAATGGTAAGGATGGTAAGAAATATCTTGCGCATACATTAAATAACACTGTAGTAGCACCTCCGAGAATGCTGATCGCGTTCCTGGAAAATAACCTGAATGCTGATGGATCTGTTAGTATTCCGGAAGCTCTGCAGCCATACATGGGCGGCATGAAGAGAATTGAGAAAAAGACCCGCGCATAAGGGCATGGAGGTGTACTTTTGCACAGCTTTTTAAAAGCAGTCGGTTTTTCTAAAGTGACCAAACGGGAAGAAATGAAAGAAATCATTCTGGATGTTATCAAAAATTACGATGAAAAAAACGTAGTGGAAGATCATCCAGATGGTGTCTTTGCTCAGTTTTCCCGGTTTTATGGAAATGACTGCGGTATTACTGTATGTGGTCAGTATGATGATGACAACAGATTTCATGTGGAATATTATTATCCTTTTTTTAGAGGAACTGGAATTACAACTCAGGAACAGGTAACAGTAGAAAGGCATGCGGATAAGGATGCCTTTTCTGCAGCCTGTGATGATCTGAGAATAGGAATCACGCTGATTTTTTATCTTCAAAATGTAGCTGAATATATGAAAGAAAGCAAAAAGCAGTTAACAGGTAATCAGCCGTTGACATTATCCGGACTTGCGGGGGAGGGTAAAATCCTTTTTCCAGTACTGAAGGATAAGGAAGCAGTCAAAGTTGAACAGGAAAGCAGTAAAAACCGAAGTTCAATGATCGCAGCTGCAAGAAATGGTGATGAAGAGGCTATGGAAAATCTTACCATGGAAGAAATGGACACGTATTCTATGATTTCTAACAGAATCGTTCATGAAGACATTTTGTCTATTGTAGATTCATATTTTATGCCATATGGAATTCAGTGTGACCAGTATAGTATTTTAGGTGAGATTATAGAATATCGTACTGTACAGAATAATATTACAGATGAAGAACTTGTTCAGATGACAGTTGAATGTAATAATATTCAATTTGATATCTGTATCAATCGAGCGGATCTGCTGGGAGATCCGGCAGTTGGCCGAAGGTTTAAAGGTACGATCTGGCTTCAGGGTCAGTTGCATTTTTAGAATAGAGGAAAATATACGTGCTGAAGAATATAGACTTTAATAAAAACAGGCAGAGATGGAAAAATTATTTCTGCCTATTTATTTCGTTTCTGTTTCTGATCTTTTTTTATGTAAACCGAACAACTATATTGGAAAATGATCCGGAATTCAGTTCGAAATTTAAAATAGCCAGCATTGTGCTGGGCTGGATAGTTGGCGTTGTTCTTATTTTTGTCAGACTGGATTTTGGAAAGAAGTGGAACAGAGTAATAAATATTCTGTATATCCTGTTTGCACCGTGCTACATTTTTTTTAATATGGAAATTGCTGTATTTAATGAAACATACAGCTTTAGAGAACAACATTTATCACTGTTATTATTTAACTTCCTGTTGATTGGTATTCTGGAACTTATATTTATAGTTATTACAAATCGGGTGCGTCTTGGAACTGATATTTGGGCGTTTATCTGTGTAATGTTTAATATAGTAAATTATTTTGTTTATGAGTTTCGAGGAACACCGGTCATGGCATCGGATATTGCAACCGTAGGTACTGCACTGGAAGTTGCAGACGGTTATAAGATACAATTTAATTTCTATACAACAGTTGCACTGGTAATGCTGTTTGATTTTATAATGCTTGGCCGCGTGATAAAATGTGAACCTGTTTTCAAAAAAGTTTCTCATCGTTTGTGTGGAATCGCTGTAATGGCTATTGTGAGTGTAACTGGTTTTTCACAGCTTGTTATGACAGACATGGTAAGCAACAGAGGATTGTATCTGAGTCTTTTTAATCCAATGAGAAGTTATCAGCAATATGGCAGTATCGCCTGTTTCACAAGAAGCATCAAGCTTTCTGTACCAGAGAAACCAAATGGATACAGTCTGAAAAAAGTAGAAGAGATTACTTCAAAATATACTTCTGATACCGTAGATCCAAATAAGAAACGACCAAATGTAATTGCTGTTATTAATGAGGCCTTTTCGGATCCGCAGGTTCTTGGAGATATTGAGACAAATGAAGATTACATGCCATTTATTCATGATCTGATGAAAAATGGAAACTGTGTGAGTGGAACAACTTATGCATCAATCGTAGGCGTTCAGACTGCAAATACGGAATATGAATTTCTGACAGGAAATTCTATGGCATTTCTTCCAAAAGGAACGGTTGCATTTCAGTTATATCTGAGGCATGCAATGCCATCGTTGGTAACTGAACTGAAGAGTGAAGGATACACAGGAAATTCAGCAACCCATCTTCAGAAGGCGAGAAACTATAACCGAGACAAGGCATATCCGCTGCTTGGATTTGATAAGTTTTATGATTATACAAATATGATAGTCCCGTTTGTAAAAATGAGAAATAATGCGACGGACCAGTGTACCTACGATAATATCACACATGATTATGAACAGCAGAGAAAATTGACAGATGCACCGTATTTCGGTTATACTATGACGATTCAGAACCATAGTTCTTATGATGTACCATTTGATAATTTCGATGATAAACGAATTGTAGTAGAGAATGCAGATGCACCGGATCTGGGATATTACCTTAGTCTTATCAAATATTCAGATGAGATGTTTGAAAATCTGATCAATTATTATAAAAATACAGATGAACCGACAGTAATCCTTCTGACAGGAGATCACCAGCCGAGAATTCATGATGAATCGATGGATTCTATCACAAATGGAGAGTGGCGTAACTGGAATGATGAGGAAATGATGCGGCGATATGAGGTTCCATTCCTTATCTGGGCTAATTATGACATTGATAAGAAGACTGTAGAGAAGACAAGTATGAATTATCTTCAGACCATCCTTATGGAGACGATAGATGGAGAACTGACCGGCTTCCAGAAGTTCCAGCAGGATCTACAGAAAGAGATTCCGGTACTGACCAGTAATGGATATTGGGGAGCAGATGGAAAATTCTACAGTGTGGATGATAAGAACTCACCATATTATGATCTGATTCAGGAATATGCAATGCTGCAGTATAATGATATGACGGATTATAAAAACCGGGTAGAAGATTTCTTTGAATTGAATCAATAACAGAATAATGAGAGTAAAAAGCAATCAGGATGTTAAGTCCTGGTTGCTTTTTTCTTGATCTGTGCCAACGATAAGGTGAGTTTTGTTATATTTTGTGACACGATATTTGCATAGATAACTTTTTCTATATGGTGTACTATAAGTAATAGCGAAACTATTAAGATGAGAAGTCAAGGGAGGAATTTTAACTATGGATCTTTCAACTTTAGTAAAAATGTCAAACACATACGGTAGCAATCCGGCTTACGTTCTGGCAGGTGGCGGCAATACTTCTGTCAAAGACGATACAACCCTGTATGTTAAAGGTTCCGGTACACAGCTTGCTACGATCAAAGCAGAAGAATTTGTCAAAATGGACAGAGCCCGTCTGAATGAGATTATGAAAACAGAATACCCTGCAGATGATGTGAAACGTGAATCTGCATATCTTGCGGATGTTATGGCAGCAGTAACCGATGATGACAAGACGAAACGCCCAAGTGTAGAGGCTTTGCTTCATAATTTATTTGCTTATACTTATGTATTGCATGTACATCCGACTCTTGTCAATGGTCTGACCTGCGGAAAGGGTGCGCAGACACTTTGTGAACAGCTTCTTGGCAAAGATGTACTCTGGATCGATATCTGCAAACCAGGATATACGCTGGCACGTATCTGCTATGAAAAAATGAATGCGTATAAAGCAGAATTTGGAAAAGATGTGCAGGTACTTCTACTTCAGAATCATGGAATTTTTGTTGCAGCAAATACTGTAGAAGAGATTGGTGTTTTATTTGATGGAGTTATCAGCAAATTAGAGAAACAGGTAAAAAGAACGGCTGACGTAAGTGATGCAGTTACACCTGAAAAAGAACAGACTGCAAAGAGACTTTCCGAGTTACTGGGACATGCTGTAGAAGTTGTTCCGGCTGCAGAAATGAATAATTTTGTGAAAGATAAAACAACTGCAGCACCGCTTTTGAAACCATTTACTCCGGATCACATTGTATACTGCGGACCATACCCATTATTTGTAGAAAATGTTGAACAGGCAAAAGATGTACTGGATGCATTTATGAAAGAGCATGACAAAGAACCAAGACTGATCCTGGTACAGGGCGTGGGCGCATTTATCATGGAAGATGACAAGGCAAAAGCTGCAAAAGCACAGCTTCTGGTAAAGGATGCGATCAAACTTGCTGTATATGCCGAAAGTTTTGGCGGTGCATTACAGATGACAGATGATATTACATATTTTATTACTCATTGGGAAGCGGAAGCATATCGTAGTAAGAAATAAAGATACAGGTGTATCCTTCATTCTTGAATTGTGGTAATATATTGTCTATAAAACAGCAGGAGGTAATATTTCATGGTAAAAATAATTTCAGACAGTACCTGCGACCTTTCGCCAGAGCTGGTGAACAGATATGATATTGATATTTTGCCGCTTCATATTCTTCTTGGCGAGAAGGAATATAAGGATGGCAAAAATATAACTCCGGATGAAATCTTTGCATGGTCAGATGCACATAAGACAACACCCAAAACTTCGGCGCCATCTCTGGCAGATGCGATAGAGATATTGAAACCTTATGTTGAAGAAAAAAGGGAAGTTATCTGTTTTTCAATATCATCAAGTATGTCAACTTCCGGAAATGTTATGCGTCTTGCTGCTGATGAGCTGGAAGCTTCCGATTTTGTGACGGTTATTGATTCTGCAAATCTTTCAACAGGTATTGGGCTTCAAGTCGTGGAGGCAGCAGTAATGGCACAGGCAGGAAAAAGTGCTGCAGAAATTACGGCTGCGCTAGAGGAATTGAAGCCAAAAGTACGTGCAAGCTTTGTGGTAGATACTTTGATGTATTTGTATCGTGGAGGTCGCTGTAATGCGGTTGCGGCTATGGCAGGAAGTGTATTGAAGCTGCATCCAAAGATCATAGTAGAAAACGGTGCAATGGATGCAGCTAAGAAGTATCGTGGCAAATTACATTCTGTAGTCATGTCTTATGTCAGAGATATGGAGGCAAATCTTAAAAATGCACGACCGGAGCGAGTATTTATTACACATTCCGGCTGTGACCGTAAGATTGTGGAAGATGTGCAGGCTTATCTGCAGAGCCTTGGAATTTTTCAGGAAATTCTTGAGACGCGCGCCGGTGGTGTGGTTTCAAGTCATTGTGGTCCGGGAACTCTGGGAGTACTGTTTATTGCGAAATAAGAAAAGCGGATAAACTTTACGAATAAAACAGAAAACTTAAAGCTATTTAAGACTTTTTAAGTAAGAAAGTTGCAGCAAAAACTCTGTCGTGGAATCATTCAGAAAATTTATAAATTATACTAAATAGACCCCGACGGTCTGGAAAAACCAGATCATCGAGGTCTTTTCAGTAATTTCCAGTGTTTCAGTTTATAGCCGTAATCCTTTAATATCTTTAATACGTGATAAGATTGTATTGCAGCTGCAGCTGATGACACCAGGCAGGGCGTCAATGACATTGTGCAGGAAGTGTTCCATTTCATCACTCGATGAGGCAACGGCATGTACATGCAGTTTGTCTCTTCCTGTGACGCGGTAAATCTGCGTGACTGTATCATTTTTATATAATATATCTGTCACCTGTGACAGGGAGTCTGGTTTTGTTTCAATTTCAAAATAGCATGATACAGCACCACTGATTTTTTGAGGGTTAATTATAGTTGTATATTCTTCAATTACCCCCTTTTTCTCCAATGCCTGAATCCGGGCTTTTACTGCCACCCTGGAAATACCGGTTTCTTTACCGATATCAGAGTAAGAGATACGTGCATTTTCTATAAGCAACTGGATAATCTTCTGATCCAGTTCATCTAAACCGTCCAGGTACATAAATACCCCTCCTGTAAAATAATATCCTGTAGATAGTAGTTTTCCTGGATATCATATCATTCATATTACCCAAAGTAAACGATGACTTGACTTATTAATTGTAACCACATATAATTGCTTCGTAACGTAACTTTATACTTACACTTCGTATATATAAAGTCTGATGAAGGGAAGGATAAGTGAAATTATGAAACTCGTGGAGGAATATAAGAATGTCAAAAGATGAATACCTGATCACAGATGTGCCTCTTAAAGCTTTGACGGTTTTTGCAATGCCAATGATTTTAGGCAGCTTTTTTCAGCAAATATATAATATGGCCGACTCCATCATCGTCGGTCAGTTTGTGGGTTCTTCCGCGCTTGCAGCTGTCGGTGCATGTGCAGCGTTGACTAATGTTTTCATTTGTGTGGCGCTGGGGGCCGGTGTCGGTGCAGGTGTACTTGTGAGCCGCTATTTTGGTGCCAGGGAGTATGGAAAAATGAAAACCATCGTGTCAACGTCTCTGCTTAGCTTTTTAGTTCTAAGCATAGTCCTTGGCGTTTTTGGCTTTTGCTTTTCTCGCTCGATGATGAGTACGCTACAAACTCCTGCCGATATACTGGATGACGCAGTGCTGTATTTGCGGGTCTATTTTGTGGGCTTTCCGTTTTTGTTTATGTATAACATTCTTTCAACGATGTTTAATTCTATAGGAGAATCAAAAATTCCACTGGGACTCCTGATATTTTCGTCAATCTTAAATATCTTTATGGATCTTTGGATGGTAGCCGGACTTGATCTCGGTGTGTTTGGTGCAGCGCTTGCAACCTTGATCGCACAGGGAATTTCTGCCGTGTTTTCACTTTTGATTTTTTTCCATCGGATGCGGCGATATAAAAGTTACTTTGACTGGTTTGACAGGCAGGAGTTACATTCCATGTTTCAGATTGCTGTGCCTTCAGTTCTTCAGCAGTCTACAGTATCTATCGGTATGATGATCGTACAGGCAGTTGTAAATCCTTTCGGTACACAGGCACTCGCGGGGTATGCGGCGACAATGCGGGTAGAGAATGTTTTTTCTCTGATTTTTGTATCTATCGGCAATGCGGTTTCGCCATATGTATCCCAGAATCTTGGCGCAAACAAACCCCAGCGTATCAAAAAAGGCTACCGCGCTGCATTAGTGCTGGATGTGTGTTTTGCAGTCATTGCCTTCATTGTGATTGAAACACTCCACACGCAAATTTCCTCGCTGTTTCTTGGTAAAGACGGAACAGACCTGGCCTACCAGGTATCTGGGGATTATATGAGATGGCTTGGCTATTTCTTCATCTTTATGGGAATCAAAATGGCAACTGATGGAGTCCTTCGTGGTCTTGGAATCATGCGCCCGTTCCTCATTGCAAATATGGTGAACCTGGCGATTCGTCTTTCCGTTGCTTTGATTTTTGCACCGCGTTTTGGCATTGCATTTGTCTGGCTTGCTGTACCAGCTGGATGGTTTGCGAACTTTTTAATATCCTATGTGGCGCTCAGAAGGTCATGGCCAACTGAGGAATAGATGTGCAAGAGATAAAAAAGATTTTCTAAAGCAGATGTAGAAGGCCAAAAACACCGGAATGAATGGACATATTGCCAAATCGCGGGATATAAATAAGCTGAGTGAGATTTTGAGGAAGATTTTTATATAATTCACATATGGGACAGTAAATAGCGCTTGCTATTTATTGTCTCTTTTATTATAATTTAATGTGCGTGACAAGGCTGTTATGTGTTATTATGTACAAAAATGGGAGAGAAAAAATGTGGCAGTTCATTCTAGGGAGTGCAGGATTTCTCCTGTATTTTATTTATGATATAAACAGCATTAAAAAGAAAAATACATTTTTCCAAAAATTTTTCGCATGGGGGACGGTTCTGGTGGCTTTATCACTCGTCATGGAGCTCTGGCTCTCGTGGGGGCAGTGCCAGCACAGAATCGGAAGAATAATTGGATTTGGAACAGGAGCCTTGTGTTTCCTTGCACTTCTTATATATACCTTGTTTTTTGCCCTTCCCTTTGAAGAAACTTATTGTGAAGAAAACAAATTACGTGCGGCATATACAGAGGGTGTGTACGGTCTGTGCCGTCATCCCGGAGTTTTATGGTTCGCAGGAGCATATCTTTGCATGTGGGGAATGTTTGGCGGATGGAGACAGGGAATCTATTTTCTGCTTATGATTTTTTGGAACTATCTGTATATCATTTTTCAGGATCTGTGGACTTTTCCACAGACATTTTTTAATTACAGGGAATATCAGAAAACAACCCCGTTTTTAATGCCGAATAGAGATAGCATAAAGAAATGCTTATATAGTATCAGAAAACAATGATCGATCTGGAGCGGACAGACTATGAATTTAGAAGAAAAATTAAAAAAACAACAGTATAAAGAAATATGGCAGCAGTACTGTGGATTCCTGGATCTGTCGATGAATGGATACATGAAGATTCAGCGTCGGTTGGTGGAGGAACAGGTTAAGCTGTGGAGCAACTGTGGTCTGGGACAGTCTATTCTGAAGGGAAAACATCCTCAAAATCTGGATGAATTCAGAAAAATGGTACCGCTGACAACCTACGATGATTACGCGGATATTCTGCTTGCCAAGCAGCCGGATATGCTTCCGGGAAATCCGGTCATCTGGATCCAGACAACCTGGGAAGGTGGAAAGCACCCGATCAAGGTGGCACCGTATACTCGAAGCATGCTGGACACCTATCGGAATAATGTTACAGCATGTCTGATCTTATCGACCAGCAAAGAAAAAGGATCTTTTGATGTAGCAGCTACAGACAAATTCCTGTATGCGCTGGCACCACTTCCTTTTGCAACAGGACTCTTTCCGTTGGCTCTGGGCGAGGAGATTGGAATCGAATTCCTGCCCGCAGTAAAAGAGGCCGTAAATATGAGTTTCAGCGAAAGAAACAAATTAGGATTTAAGATGGCGATGAAGAAAGATCTTGGCTTTTTCTTTGGACTTGGAAGCGTAGCTTATGCAGTAAGCTTGAGTCTTTCTTCGCTGACAAACGGCGGTGGAGGCGGCGGAGTAAAACTGTCAAGCCTCATGCAATGCAAGCCACATATGATATTACGTCTGCTGCAGGCAAAGCGTCGCTGCAAAAAAGAAAACCGCGCAATGCTTCCAAAAGATCTTTTCCATCTAAAAGGATTCATGGTAGCCGGCACAGATAACCTCTGCTACAAAGACGACCTCGAAGAACTCTGGGGAATCCGTCCGATGGAATTATTTGCCGGTACAGAACCATCCATTATGGGAACAGAGACCTGGACAAGAAAAGGAATGTATTTCTTTCCGGATACAGCGTTTTATGAATTTATCACCGAGAAGGATATGATGCGAAATTACGAAGATCCTTCTTACATCCCGCCGACTTATCTGATGGATGAAGTTCGGCCGGGAGAAAAATACGAACTCGTATTTACTATTCTCAAAGGTGGCGCGTTTGCCCGCTACCGCTGTGGTGATATGTATCGCTGCGTCGGTCTGGAGAACCGTGAAGATGAGACAAGGATCCCGCGCTTTGAATATGTGGACCGAGTGCCGTGGATTATCGATATTGCAGGATTTACAAGGATTTCGGAAAACGGAATCCGCAGCGTGATCGCTCTTTCAAAGCTGCCGATCATAAACTGGGTTGCAACAAAAGAATATAATGAACAGAATCGTCCATATCTGCATATGTATGTGGAACTGGAACGTGATGCACTGCTCAATACTGCGATGAGCACAAATATTTTGAAAGATCTTTTGAGTACATATTTCAAATATATTGATCAGGATTACAGGGATTTGAAAAAGATTCTTGGAATGGATCCTCTGCAGGTGACGATCTTTACTTGTGGGACATTTGAAGCCTATGAGAAAAAGACCGGTAAGAAGATACATCAGATGAGTCCTTCACATTATGAATTGAAGGAACTGCTTGATATACAGGAAAGTATGAACAGAGTGAGATAAGATTTAAATAAGAATGAAAACGAGAGTGGAGTAAGGGGAGTTTATGGGAACCTACGGATATATATCAATCATAGCCATGCTGTGTTATGGATTTATGCTGTTGATGTTTTTGACAGCAAAGAGAAATAAAATAATAAACAGTTTCCTGGTGGTGCTGACGGGCCTGCTATTCTGGACTGGAGGTTCTGCTTTTATGCGAGCACAGCTTTGGCCTGGATGTGAATTCTGGTATCAGGTTTCCCTGTTGGGAATTTTGCTGCTGCCATATGCGTACTACCGTTTTATACTCGCCTTTGGCGGTGAAAAGAGCGGTATTGCGGGAAGAATATACTTTGTGGTCATGCTGACCTGCTTCTGGCTGAATGCACAATTTGGAGTTTTCCTTGAAGCTCCCAAAATGGTAGAAAAAAACGGAGCTGCAGCTTTTGTATATGAGATTAAGCCTGCGATCATCGTATTTTTTATACCATCGGCAATTTTCTTGATCCATCTTCTTACAGTCATTGTACGGATCTGTAAAAACAATCCTACTATGAAAGTCCAGTATGAACCGGTTATGCTGGGAGTCCTTGCATTGTTCTTAGGAAATGCATTTCTTGGAATTCCGTTCTTCAGCGGATTTCCGATTGATATCTTAAGTGGTGTAGTAAATGTATTTTTACTGTTCTACGCACTGATCCGAAGACGCTTGTTCCGCCTGCAGATGCTAGCATCCCCTTCCCTGTGTTATGGTGTTGGATTCCTGTTTTCCATTCTTGTTTTCTTAAATATTGTTCCATCCCTGCAAAATCTATTTCATATGCGGCCGGATAAGAACACCCGGATTTACACTCTTGTTTTTTCAATCGTCTTTCTGATCATTTATGCACTCTTTACTTATCTGTGGAAGCTTTTGATCCGCTGCGTGTTTGTCAGAGAAGAAAACCATCAGGCTGAGAAGATCAGAGAATTTAATTCAGCAATCTCCAAAACTCTGGATCTTCAGGAAATCCTGGATAAAACGATCCATGTTATGAAAGATTTGATGGATGTTGGAAATATCTATATCTGTATGCAGAACGCACCTGGCGAACCATATCGTGGGGTTGCAAGTGACCAGCCTTTAAGTGATCTGGCGTTTGCCTTTGAAGAAGAAAATCCAATGGTCCAGTGGCTGAAAGACCACGAAGAACCGATTATTTACCGTGATTTCCGCTACTCTGTAGAGTACAAGTCCATGTGGGAAGAGGAAAAACATCAGCTGAATAAAAACCATACACGTTACTGTGCCGGATTAAAAGATGGTGATAATCTGGCGGGAGTGATTCTGATCACATCATCTTCTTCAAAAAAGAGACTGGCATACGATGAAGTAGAAATAATCTCAAACATCACATCAGTGGCATCTATTGCTATCAAAAATGCAAAGCTGTATGAGAATGCCCGTCTTGAGGCAAGAACCGATGAACTGACTGGATTATTAAATCGAAAATATTTCTATGAAGTTCTCAATGAAGAGTTCGAGAAAAACAAAGACGCTTCGCTGGCACTGGCCATTATCAATGTAGATGATTTTAAATTATACAATCAGTTGTATGGTATAAAAGAAGGCGATATGTGTCTGCAGCGCGTCGCAGACATCATCAACAGCAGTGTGGGAGAAAGCGGATATACTGCTCGCTATGGCGCGAAAGAATTTGCTGTTCTGCTTCCAGGCTACGACCTTTTCTCTGCCAGAAATCTGGTGGAATCCATTGCAAAACAGATATATGTTATGAATAACCGCAGAACCGACATGAAGCTCAAGCCGATCACAGTCAGTGCGGGAATCAGTGCAGCACCGTATGCGGCAAAGAATGTCAAAGAACTGCTGGAAAATGTTGATCTTGCGGTGTACCACGTAAAACACAGCGGGAAGAATGGAATTCAGGTCTTTGATACCATGTTCCGCAACAATAATAAAGATGCTCACGCAAAAACACATGCACATATTTACAAAGAATATGAATCAACCATCTACGCATTGACCGCAGCTATTGATGCAAAAGATCATTATACCTTCAGCCATTCCACAAATGTTGCCTATTATGCAACAGCACTTGCAAGAACACTTGGAATGAACGAAGATATGATAGAGATCATCCATCAGGCAGCACTTTTGCATGACGTCGGTAAAATTGGTATTCCGGAAAGTGTATTAAATAAGGCCGGATCATTGACAGATGAAGAATACGAGATGATCAAAGGCCATGTAGAAGCTTCCATCGACATTATCCGACATCTTCCGTCACTGGATTATGTTATCCCGGCGGTCATCGGTCATCATGAACGCTATGACGGGAAAGGATATCCGCGCCGTATTGCAGGCGAAGATATACCGCTGACGGCACGTATCCTGTGTGTGGCAGATTCATTCGATGCCATGACATCCATACGATGCTATAAGAAAGCCTTCCCTGTAAAAGTAGCTCGGGAGAAGCTGATTCAGGATGCAGGCAAACAATTTGATCCAGAGCTTGTTCGCAAGTTTGTAGAATGCCTGGATAACGGAACGATCAATCTTGTAAAAGCAGAAGAGGCATGACAACAGGGAGAAACCGACTGATGCAGATCATCGCAGGACAGATCAAAGATTTCTTCGAAGATATGCTCGGCGGAACTCACAAAGATTCTTTTGATTATCAGTTCAATACCATCCACGATTACAGTCTTATGGGAGGTCTTGATGGACTGATCATCAATTATGGAACTCTGGGACTGCAGTTAAAAAATGAGACTGCTGAGAAATTTGCCCGCAAATTCAATTCCATTCCTACCGTTTTCTCCTGGATGAACCAATCGTATATCATCAGAATGAGAAATGGATTTGTCCGCAAAATCTGCGACTTGCTGCCTATTACCGGAATGAAGAAGTGGATGCATTTCATTTCTATGACCGCCAGCCTGTAACAGACCAAAAAGGTATCTGTCAGTTGATGAGCGATAAGGATCTTTATGAAGCCAAGAAGCATCGACGAAAATCCGTTCGCAGACCTGAATCTTAATTTATTACAAAGAGAAGTCCACGACCTTCATTTGTCATGGACTTCTCTCCAGTTATCCAGGACTTCTTTCTCGTTACCCAGGAATTAAGGTCTTGTTTTTTAAAGAAATATATAGTACAATTTCTGGTATGTCCTGTTAGTTTAATGGATAGAACAAGTGCCTCCTAAGAGAAAGCCGAGGCATTCCCCAAAGGGAAAAAATGAAAAACAACTTTCAGTTCGAATCTATTCTGAAAAATGCTAAGGGTGACAACAAAGCATTCCCCAAATTGGGGAACGTTCTAATGTTACCAAATCAAAAAAATCTGTAGATTGACAACTCGAAAAAGAGTTGATAATCTTATATATGGCCGAAGGGAAAAATCCCAGAAACCCAGTAAAATCAAGGGTTTGCGGCATGTGTCGTCATAGCTCAGCTGGATAGAGCACTCGCCTCCTAAGAGAAAGCCGAGGCATTCCCCAAAGGGAAAAAATGAAAAACAACTT
>NZ_JAJCKS010000036.1:0-19023 GCF_020558815.1 Blautia sp. 210820-DFI.6.14 | reverse complement strand
AAATGGGTTTACACAAGAAATGCTTGCAGAAAAAATGAATGTGTCCGTTCGGCAATTGCAAAATGGGAAGCGGCAAACTAAAATTATTCGGATTGAAAAATCGGGATTCGAAGGTGCGATTGATGAAAATTATTGAAGTTAAAGAGAATAAAAAACAATATCTTGATTTGCTCCTATTAGCAGATGAGCAGGAAGATATGGTTGACCGTTATCTTGATAACGGCAAGATGTATGTACTTGATGATAATGGTGTTAAGTGCGAATGTGTCATAACTGATGAAGGAAATGACATACTTGAAATCAAGAACATTGCGACAGTTCCAGAATATCAAGGGAAAGGTTATGCAAGAGCCTTAATTGAGTTTATTGTTAATAATTACAGAGAACAATACGCCATTCTGCAAGTGGGAACAGGCGATAGCCCACTGACAATACCATTTTATGAAAAGTGTGGTTTTGTCCGTTCACATATCATATCAAATTTCTTTACAGATAATTACGACCACCCAATCTATGAGAGTGGAATACAGTTAGTAGATATGGTGTATTTGCAAAGCCCTTTATAAATTAACTTCAAGTTTGTGAAATCATAGAGTGTATGGATTCAATTCCATATGCTCTTTTTCTTCACTTAATTTCAGGAAAAATGCAGAAATCTAAAGGTCGTATTTTCAACACTCAGTGGTGATTTAATCGTAAAAAGAAATGGTGACCTTTTGGAAATGGAATTTCCAGCATATAAATTGGAGAAGATTCCCGTTACGCAGGCTATGATAGATGCGATTGGAGCCACGCCATCGGAAGCATATCATATATGGGAAGAGATTTACTGTGCGTGTTTGATGACGAAAAAACAGTAAGAAACTTGCAGCCTGATATGAATAAGCTCCTTAATTTAGATGGGTTACGGATGTGTACTCTCATATTCTGGATGATGACCGAAGGAAAAATGCAGAGCTTTTTGAAGAAGCATTTTATGAGAAAAAGAATCTGGATCCACAGATGCATGTACAACAGGAAAATAATAATGCAACTGTTGCTGATGAAGTCGATCCGGAACTTTTGGCAAAAGTGTTGGCAAATCCAGAGATGCGGGCATTGCTCAATTCACTGGCGAAGACGATGAAGTAATTAGTCTATCTCCATCATATCTATTGGAATCTCCATCATTTGATGATGGAATGATGGAGATTCAGTTACAAAAAAGGTTACAGATATTTTTACTGAATAAAATTTGCCAGTCAAAAACGCATGGACAAACCGTCTCGTATGCGTTATATTATTTATAGACAAGAAAATATCTTGTGCTTTCGATAGGAAGTTTAATTGAATACTGTTTACCATGATCGAACGTACGAAGCATGGTGGTCATATAACAGATGTCGATGGTAATATCAAGGCATTCCCCGATTATTAGCTGGAGCAAACAATTAGCTAACTTTCAGAGCTTTACAGAGCTTGACAGAGGGGGTATTCAGAATAACTCAAATTGAATCGGAAACAGTTTTTAATAGTGTCGGGTTTACCTTACCTCAGATTGACAGAGAGTGACAATAGGTTGGAGCTCTCCTAAGCACTAGATGTGGGTTCGATTCCCGCACGGGACGTTGCGGAATGATTAGCAGAAATCGCGAAATCATTCCGTTTTTTATTGGAAACGTATGAAAAACGCTTCCGTTTTCAGCGGAATTGCAAACGAATGGGCGAAATAGGCAAAGTTGATTTTCCAACAAAAATGGGCCCATTTCTAAAATGAAAAAATAATTTTTTCTAAGAGATTATGGCGACGACATTGTTTTCGCCGATACGGTTAGCGTTAAGTAGAGTAAATTACAGTCAAAACTGGTATTTTCTTAGCAAAAATCATTGCTTTTGTAACTCTATATAAATTTTTGAATGAAAATACTCATTCACAGATCTGTTTATGGTCTCGTGGATGAGTTTTTTTATTGCAATTAAATAGCTGAAAAAGGAGGGATTTCTAATGAATTGCAAAAAGAATGCGAAAAGCAGATCAGATGATGAACACCGACTATTCGATCCTGCCGTTACACTGCTGCCAAGGGTGGGATTTCAGCATTAACTCATGCGTTGGCGGTCAGTCTTGCAGGAAGAGTACGAGTCAATTCAATCTCTCCGGGATGGATAGATACTGACTTTACCGAATATACAGGAGCAGATGCAGTACAGCAGTCGGTTCATCGTGTCGGAAATCCTATGGATATTGCCAATATGGTACTGTTTCTTTGCTCTGAAAAAGCAGGCTTTATCACAGGTGAAAACATCTGTATTGATGGTGGCATGACAAAACAAATGATTTACCATAGTGATTGTGATTGGACGCTTGATATGTCGTCTGATATGACGAGTAAAAAAATAGATTAGGAGATATATAATACGGTATTAGAAATAAAATTTCGGAAACACGAGTATAAAACTTGAAAATGGAAATATTACTTATATATAAAGAGAAATGAGATAGAATCTGAGGAATTGAACTTTTCATGAAAGATGAAAATTGTTATAATCAGAATATGTGTAAAAGACAGAATTTGCTTGGATATGCATTAATAAAGGTGCGTAAACAGTTATATATTTAACTAAAGGATAAAATCGCAGATTTCAAAAGTGAGAAAAATCAATGATAGAGATAGATATTGATGAAAAATATATTAAAAACAGAGAGGTCGTGATAGGATGTTGAAAATATGGTACTATGCCAATATCGAATACATGAAAGATGCACCTTCGTATTTTGATAATGTATATGAAGATGAATGGATTGAAGATAGTTTTGTAAAAGAAATGATTCAGGATGTGGATCATTGCACAGTTATCAGTTCACATGTTATTGACAGTCCTATACTGGGAGCCATAACGCCGCGCGAATTGTCTGGTGGAGTGAAAGTTTTGATTCTTATGTTAAAGGACGATTCTTTTATTTACAACATGTCTAATTGCGGAGATAACTGCGCAAAATGGATTTTAAAGATTGCAGAGAAAAAGGATCTGACAGTATATTTGCAACATATAATGCGGTTTGAAGGTGAATTTAAAATTCAAATTATGAATACAGGGAAGATTGTATGCAATCCGGCAGAATATGTAGAAGGATTATTGGAAGCAGAGGAGATGGAAGATGAAAGGAAGCTACTGGTTTAAGGCTAAGAGTAAAAAAGTATTATTTGAGTTTTCCATTAGAAGAAATATTACCGTTATAAAAGGAGACAGTGCAACAGGAAAGACTACTCTTTTACATATTTTATATGAATATTTGAGAATTGGAAGGCAGTCAGGATATGCTGTTTCTACAAATGCATCATATTATGTATATATTCGAGATGAAGTGGGACGTGATTGGAAAGATGCATTATATCCGTTAAAAAATACAGTTATTTTTATCGAAGAAAATAATGAGTTTGTATTTACAAAGGAATTTGCCAGTTATGTAAAAGAATCTGGGAATTATTTTGTTTTTGTAACTCGTGCACCATTGAAGATGCTGCCTTATAGCATTCACGAAATTTATGAAATTATTACGGATGGAAAGCGTACAGATATAAAAGAATCCTATCATGAATTCAAAGAGATCTATAGCAATTATCCTATTATAGAAAATAACAAAATTCAGAATGTTGTTACAGAGGACAGTAATTCAGGATATCAGTTCTGGATGCAGGCATTTAAGAATAGCAATGTTACCAGTTCTAATGGAAATGGTAATCTTATTAAATGTGTAAAAGAGCTGGGTTTAGATAATATTCCTGAATATGTCGAATGTGAAAAATATGAAAGTTGGGAAAAGTTTTTTACAGAGATTTTGATTACGTTGACTGCGGATGGCGTTGAGAAGTATTCTAAGAACATACTGAATAGTTACTATTTGCAAGATTGGGTAGTTGATAAGATAAAAGAACAATTGCCTATAGAAGTTATAAACTAAGACTTCCCATACCTAAAAAATGGGACTCGCACCTTGAAAATTCAATACACCGATATGGTGTGGGAAGTCTTAGTTCTTATATTGTAATGAAAAACATAACCAATTTTATTCGGTAGTACAGATTCCAGTTTGATGGAGAAAGCAAAAATCAGTCATGCCCTTTGTCATATAGTTTCTGTATATTTTTTGGAAGCTTGTCAGGTAACATGGCATTTATAGCATCTTCGTTACCATCTTTCATTGCTGTTTCGTAATACCAGCACTTGAATTTTAAGAGGGAGAGAGTTTTTTGAAGTTCCTGAATTTCAGTTTCAACAGCTGATTTTCTGGCTTCAAATAATTCTTTCCTTTTTTCATAGCTGGAGCTGCCTTCAGATACCCAGAAAAAAAATTGCTTTATATCTTTAATCTCAAGACCGGATTTCTTCAGACATTCAATAATGCGAAGAGCTTCCAATTCATTATCGCTGAAATAACGGATGTTTCCCTTACGTTCCAGATTAGGGAAAAAGCCTTCCTTGTCATAATACCTTAATGTAGAAACAGGAAGATTAAACATTGCAGAGACCTGACCGATTGTATACATAAAAAACCTTCTTTCAAATTCATGCTTGACCTAAAGTTAACTTTAGGTTGTAAGATATTTATATCATATACTATTGTTAGTGTAATTACAAGAAATTTTGCATATGGAGGATGTTAAATATGTTAAAAACAGAAGAATTAAAGCTGGTATCTGAATGGGATAAAACTTTTCCACAGAGTGAAAAAGTAGACCATAAGAAAGTGACATTTGTAAATCGTTATGGAATCACACTTGCCGCAGATTTGTATAAACCGAAAAATGTATCAGGGAAATATCCTGCAATTGCCGTAAGCGGACCATTTGGCGCAGTCAAAGAACAGTGTTCCGGATTATATGCGCAGACGATGGCTGAAAAAGGATATCTTACCATTGCATTTGATCCTTCTTTTACGGGGGAAAGTGGAGGCAATCCAAGATTCATGGCTTCTCCGGATATTAATACAGAAGATTTCATGGCTGCGGTAGATTTCCTTTCTGTTCGGGAAGATGTGGATCCAGATAAAATAGGAATCATTGGAATCTGTGGCTGGGGTGGAATGGCTCTTAACGCAGCTGCACTGGATACAAGAATAAAAGCAACGGTTGCATCTACCATGTATGATATGACAAGGGTAAATGCGAATGGATACTTTGATTCTGAGGACAGTGAAGAAGCACGTTATGCAAAGAAACAGTCACTGAATACCCTCAGGACAGAAGAATACCGCAAAGGCGAATATTCAAGAGGCGGTGGTTGTGTTCCCCTTCCGGTTCCGGAAGATGCACCTTTCTTCGTAAAAGATTACAGTGAGTATTATAAAGGCAGATGTTATCATAAAAGGAGCCTGAATTCAAATGATGGCTGGAACAGTATTGGATGTATGTCATTTATGAATCAGCCAATATTAAAGTACAGTAATGAAATCAAAAGTGCAGTCCTTATCGTTCATGGAGAAAAAGCACACAGCTATTATTTTGGAAAAGATGCTTATGAAAATATGATCAAGAACAGCAAGTACACATCCAATAAAGAACTGCTGACAATTCCGGGAGCTGTTCATACAGATCTATACGATAATCCGGATGTGATCCCATTTGACAAAATTCAGAAATTTTTTAAAGAAAACGGAGTTGGTTAATTATGACGTGTGAAGAATATTTGAGTAATATGAAGCCCGGATATATCGTAGATGGTGGAAGTGAAGAACATCTGGTTATGCATGAGCTGTCTCAAAGGGCATTAAAGATAACGATGGAGCTGAATAACAAATATCATACAAAAGAAGAAATTATACAGCTTATGTCGGAGCTTACCGGACAAAAAATAGATGAAAGTTTTGGAATGTTTCCTCCGTTTTATACAGACTGCGGACGAAATATCCATATAGGTAAAAATGTTTTTATTAATGCAGGATGTAAGTTTCAGGATCAGGGTGGTATTTATATAGAGGATGGAGTCCTGATTGGACATAATGCAGTATTGGCAACGATCAATCATATGGAAGATCCCGAGAAAAGAGCAGGTATGATATTTCAGCCGATTTACATAGAAAAAAAAGTGTGGCTTGGAGCAAATGTAACGGTTCTTCCGGGGGTTACGATTGGTGAAGGTTCGGTCATTGCAGCCGGAGCAGTTGTAACAAAAGATGTTCCGGCCAATATGATTGCGGCAGGAGTGCCTGCGAAAGTTATACGGAAGGTTAAAAAAGACACTGAAAAAGGAGAAATTTAATCATGGCAAAAAAAGTATTGATCATATCGACAAGTCTTTGAGGAGGCAGCAATTCTGATATACTTGCAAATGAGTGTGCAAAGGGAGCAAAAGAAGCCGGGCATGATGTGGAACTTCTTTCTTTGAAAGGAAAAAATATAAAATACTGTATCGGTTCTTGTTTGAAAAATTGAGAAAACGTAATATTGAACAAAAAAGGAATGCACAGTTCTTAGCTTATCGGGAACTGTGCATTTTTGTAAATAAATACTTTTAATTAGCCGATTACAGCATCCTCTGCTGTAAAATGTTCCAGAGAATTTTCTTTTACCTGAATGCAGATATAAGTAATTCCGGAAATATCGGATGCAAAAAACTGACGCTTTGCAGTAGGTGCGATTTTTAGCCAGTCTCCAGTTGAAAGGCTAATTTCTTCTCCATCAATTATGGCTTTGCCGTTACCTGAAAGAATTCCATAGATTTCTTCATTTTCTTTATGAGAATGAACAAATGGGACATTTGCTCCTGCAGGTAGTTCGTTTAAACTGATTTCTGCACCTGTTAAAGACAACTTTTCATGCAGCTCAATTCGGTTTTCCTTTCCAATAGTTGTTTTTGTGTAATTTGCCATAATAACCTCCATAGTTAATTTGTAGTTTCTGATTGCTTGGTATTAGTATAGTGTGAGACACATACAAAAACAAGTACGCACCTTTTTGTAACTGTACACTCAAAAATGAATGTGTTACAATAGACTCGGAGGTGAGAATTATGCGAGCAAAAGAAGAATTACCGGAATGCCCAGTTGCAACAGCAGTATCTCTTATCGGAGGAAAATGGAAACTGCTGATTTTGCGTAACTTGAAAGAGCGTCCATGGAGATTCAATGAGCTACAACGAAGTATAGATGGTATTTCACAAAAGGTTTTGACAGATAGTTTAAGACAAATGATGAGTGATGGGCTGGCATATCGCCACGATTACCATGAGCAGCCACCGAGAGTTGAATACGGCTTAACGGAACTCGGAACAAAAATGCTTCCAATTGTTAATTCACTTGCTGACTTTGGTAACTACTATAAATCAATTATTGAACAGAATTAAGGACGTTAGTATTTGAAAAGCTTGAACAATTCAAGTTGATATTTCACATATTTTAGGAAATTTAATAACTGTTATATTTGATTATCAAATTCTTCGCAAACCCTTGAAAATACTAAGTTTGTAGCAAGTGAACTTTCCCTTACTCTTTCCCTTGTGTTACATTTTCCCATTGCTTTTCATGAACCTTAATATGGGAAAAATTAAGGGAAAGAAAATTTCATAACACAATATAACATATAACAATAACGACATGGTGAACTGATTGAAATGTTTTCGATATTTAACTCTGTAACTGATTATCAAAAGAAAATGGAGATAAGATACGATGAGAACAATTTATGCAGAATATAATATAAACCACGATAGTATTGATGTTTACACAAGTGCTGGATATATGCTTCGCATTGATTGCTGGGAAGCTGAAAAAAATTTAAAAACCACATATGGATCAGAATGTGCGCTTACTTCATTGGCTGTGGATGAGCCTTTGGAATATGCAAGATTATATCTTGATGGCAATTTACAGATGTGGGTGGATACAGAAGATTCATTAGAACTTTATTAAGCAAGAAGTGAGATAGTGTTGTAGGGAGTTTCCTGTAGTTAAAGATACCACACCCGATATGATGAACCCACGCTTCTACACTACCAGCTATGATAAAAGAAAGGACAGCAATTTGACACTGCTGTCCTTTCTTTTATAAAATTGCAGTACACAGAAAAAAGCTGTAAAATGAAAAATATATTTGTCCTTGTAACAATTCTCGGACATTTGCCTGTTATACTATCTGCAAAAAGAAAAGGAAGTGATAATATGAAGCATATTTTAATTGTCGAAGATGATAATCTTTTGAATAAAACGCTTACTTATAATTTGGAATTGGACGGTTACACAATAACTTCTGTTCTGAATGCAAGGACAGCCGCTGAATCATTAAAAACAAACATTTTTGATTTGGTATTGCTGGATATAAATTTACCAGACGGAAATGGTTATGACCTATGCCGTCTTATCAAGCCAGAGCATCCTGATACAGTAGTTATATTTCTAACTGCCAACGATCAGGAAAGCAATCAGATACGGGGATATGAAGCTGGTGCAGTGGATTATATCACGAAACCTTTTTCGATTAGTGCTTTGCAGCGAAAAATCAAAGCCATGTTCGCTATGTTGGAGCATCACAAACCAGCTAAGGATATTTACGAGGATGGTAGCTTGTTTCTGGATTTTTCGGAACAATTTGCAAGTTTGAACGGGAAACCATTAGCACTTTCTGCGATGGAATATAAAATGTTGAACCTATTTCTTAAAAATCCGAAGCAGGTACTTACTCGCCAACAATTTTTAGAAAAACTGTGGGATGTTGATGAAAAATATGTAGATGAACATACCCTTACTACTTCTATCAGCCGTATTCGCAGTAAGATTGAAGCGGATGGCGACACATATATCAAAACGGTTTATGGTATGGGGTATCAATGGACAGGAGGCGAAAAGAAATGAATCTGAATAACCTTTCTGCTAAGAAAATTTGTAGACTGGTTAGTGCTGGCATGGTTTTCTCTATGCTGGTAATTACCGGTATTTTCGGCGGTATAATGCAGGATATACGAATTTTTATAGTGGGTGGAACATTGACACTCTGTGCGTTTTTCTGGATTTGGCTATTGGTGCTGATTTTTGGAAAACGCCTTTCTCATTTTACTTCTAATTTGTGCCGGACGCTGGACAACATGATTGATGGAAACGAGGAATTACAAAAGTCAAATGATAGTGAAACTCTTTTTGCCCGTATCAACCACCGCTTAATTCGGTTGTATGAGATTATGCAGAAAAACCGGCACAAGGTAGACATGGAACGACAGGAGCTTCAAATGCTGATTTCTGATATTTCACATCAAGTTAAAACGCCTGTCAGCAATTTGCAAATGGTAACGGACACACTTTTAACAAAGCCTGTTTCAGAAGAAGAACGGATGGACTTTTTACAAGGCATACGTAGTCAGACTGATAAACTGGATTTTCTGTTCCAAGCACTGGTTAAAACGTCCCGGTTGGAAACCGGAGCAATACGATTAGAAAAGAAAGACAGCAGCTTATTCCATACGCTTGCACAAGCCATGAGCAGTATTGTATATGCCGCAGAGAAAAAAGAAATTGCTGTATCCGTGGATTGCCCGGAAAATTTGATAATCTCCCATGACAGCAAGTGGACAAGCGAAGCCCTTTTCAATCTGCTGGACAATGCAGTAAAATACACTCCGTCAGGTGGAAAGATTTCTGTATCAGTGGTTCAGTGGGAAATGTACGTAGAGGTCAAAGTGACCGACACCGGCAAGGGCATTTCAGAAAGCAATCAGGCTGCCATCTTCCGGCGCTTCTATCGTGAGGAAGAAGTACACGATCAACAGGGTGTGGGAATAGGTTTGTATTTGGCTCGTGAGATTGTAACAAGGCAAGGGGGCTATATCAAGGTTGTTTCAGAGCTGAGGCAAGGCTCAGAATTTTCTATTATGCTTCCTGTAAGGTAAGATATAACCACTTTTTTTGAAATGTCCGAGCGTTGTAACATTTCACTCTGATTTTCGATAAAAATTTTTTCTATCTCGGACATTTGTGTAACATTTGTGGTTTACAATGGCTTTATCAACAGATAGAAAGCCTTGAAAGGAGCATTTGAATATGAGCATTTTACAAACAATCGACTTAAAGAAGTATTACGGCACAGAACCAAATATTACTCGTGCCCTTAATGGTGTAAATTTTACTGTGGAACAGGGAGAATTTGTTGCCGTAGTTGGAACTTCCGGCAGCGGTAAGTCTACATTGCTTCACATGATGGGAGGACTTGATACCCCCACTTCCGGCAGCGTGATTGTACGGGGAGAAGAACTCGCAAAAAAGAATGATGATGAATTGACAATTTTCCGCCGTCGTAACATCGGATTTATCTTCCAAAATTATAATCTGGTTCCGATTTTGAATGTATATGAAAATATCGTCCTGCCTGTGGAACTGGATGGCGATACAGTAGACCAGAAATTTATGGACGAAGTTGTGTATATGTTGGCTTTAGAAGATAAACTGGAAAATATGCCGAACAATCTTTCAGGCGGTCAACAGCAACGTGTAGCGATTGCACGAGCTTTAATTACGAAGCCTGCGATTATCCTTGCTGATGAACCGACCGGAAATCTTGATAGCAAGACCAGTGCAGATGTGTTAGGGCTTTTGAAGCATACCAGCGGAGAATTTAATCAGACCATTGTAATGATTACTCACAACAACGAGATCGCTCAACTCGCAGACCGCATTGTACGGATTGAAGATGGTAAAATTGTTGGCTAAAGGAGGTGGGAATTATGAATTATCCTTTTGAAAATGATACCAGTGCAGTAATTAAAAAATTAGCACGAAAAAGTGTGCGTTTTGATAAGAAGAAAAACTTATTTTGCCTTTCGGCAATTATTGTAGCCGTTGCTATGATAATGATGTCGTTGCTCACAGTGCAAAATATCATTTATCAAAATCAGAAAGAAATCGAAGGATTACATCAAGGGATTTTCTTTGACATTACGCAGGACAGTAAAGAAAAGTTGTTAGCAAACGAAGAAGTAAAAAGTGTAGGACTTTCCTGTAATATCAAAACAGTGAAAGAAAATTCTAAAGAACTGTCTCTGATTTATTATGATGATGACATGCTTAGTTTGATTCCTGCCTTTGACGGAAAATATCCAGAGAAAGCAAGTGAAATTGCTGTTACAGATGCCTTTTTTGCCAGTGAAAATAAGTCTCCGGAAATCAACGCCATAGTTCAGTTGAATCTGGATGGTACTTTGAAGAATTATACTATTGTTGGTATTTATCATGATAAAACTTCTACCGCTTATCCTGTTTTTGTTTCACTTGAAAAATGCCGGGAATTACGTGGAAATAACCTGCTTAATGGATATGTTTGGCTTGAAAATGCAGATACCCTTACAAAAGACGAAGCAACAGAAATATTATCTCAAATTTCAGAGGAGACTGGACTGAATAATTGGACAGTCAGCAGTTACTATGATTATGTAAATACAACTTTGTCCTTCAGTAATTATGCGGTATATGGTGTAGTTGCTGCCATTTTGTTTTTAGCTGCCGCACTTGTAATTTACAGCATTTTCTATATTTCGGTTGGACAAAAAGTTGCTGAGTTCGGACAGCTTCGGACAATAGGGGCAAGTAAAAAGCAAATTTATAAAATAGTTCTTAAACAGGGTTATATGCTTGCAGTTCCGGGGATTTTAATTGGTAGTATCATGGGAACGATCATCAGCTATTGTCTGCAATCAAAAGGCTGGTCAGTATTTGCATTTATTGTTTCTCTATGTGGCGCATGCCTTTTTGGAATACTGCTTGTTTATATTAGTGTTCGTAAACCAGCAAAAATTGCAGCGAATACTTCTCCAATTTCCGCCCTGAAAAATCCAGTGGGAATTGTAAATTACCGCACTCACAAAAGACATCGTATTACGCCTGTATATTTAGCGAAAATCAGCTTTTCCAGAAACAGAAAAAAATCTCTATTGACCATTTTATCATTGGGACTGTGCGGAGTTATATTTTTCCTTGCAGCAAGTTATCAGAGTTCTTTTAATGCCGAGAGTATGGCTCGTTATTGGGATATGAAGTACGGAGATTTCAAAATCAGCATTGATTTAGAAAACGAAAGTGAAAATTTGGATGCTCTCTTGCAGAAAGAATATTTTTCTGATTATGTAAAGCGTGTTGGAGATATAGAGGGAGTTAGCAATATATTTACTTATGCTACCGTACCAGTTGATTTCTCAACAGACAATGATATTTCAGATAGCACCTTGATGCTCGGCTATAATGAAAAGGATTTGGCGTCGCTAAATGCAGCGGTTTTGTCTGGAAATATTACTGATGATACAGAATTAGTTGTAAGTGATCCCGAACGTATTTATGATGTTTACCATTGGAAACCTCAAATTGGGGATACTGTGACCTTTAATTTCAAAAATCATAGTGGTAAAACAATAACAAAAGCATTCAAAATTGGTGCAATCACTTCCAGCAATGATGGAATGGGTGGCTATATTTTCAGAATGCCGGAAAATATGCTCAAAGAACTTGCAGGTTATGACTGTACATACGCAATCGAAATACAAGCAGAAGCTGAATATCAGGAGATAATCGAGCAAGAACTCAAATTACTCGTTTCTGACAATAGGGATGTTCGCTTACAAACCCTTCAAGATTTTATTGTAGAACACCAATCAGACAATCGTGCAGGTTTTACATTAGCTTATGCGATTGCAGCCATCTTGTGGATATTTGCGGTCATCAATCAAATCAATCTTACTGTGACAAATCTTTTATCACAGAAACAGGAAATGGGCACACTAAAATCTATTGGTATGACAAATAAGCAGTTGAAGCAAGCATTTATGATGGAAGGTCTTTTTACTACTTTGATTGCATTGCTTATAACTGCTGTTGTTGGAATCCCCGGCGGATATGCAATCGGTATATTTTTGAAAAATGCAGGCATGTCTACGGGATTTGTATTTCCGGTTGTTGCTTTTACTCTTTTTGCTGTTGCTATGTTTATGCTTGAAAGTTTGATGACAATATTGCTTATTCATTCATGGAAGAAGCAATCTGTTATTGCAATAATGCGAAATTGATGATAGAAAGCTTTTCATATCTCGGTCAGCTCCACAATTACATTACTCTGCTGATACAGCCAGTCCGTAAATTCTTTCGGGCTGGCTGTTCCTGTTTTTACAGCCTTTTTTCTCTGTAATACTTCTTTTCATACAGTAAATTTTCACTAGGCTGGTATGGAGTAATTTTACTGTCTATACAGTAAGTTGAAAATACTAATATGGTCTTTTTTCTAACCAAACTTTAAGATAACATCTAATTCCAACATATGCGCCCTGCGAAAGTACGAAAAGCAATAGAAGATTTACTGACAGTACTTTTTTGATTGATTCTCCAAAATAAATGACAATAGCAACACTTGTCAGTATCATTAGTAGAGTAATAACATCCCAACAGTTTTTCTTATATAATTCTATAACCTTTATTTCTATCAGTATCGCCAGCATCCCTGTTCCTGCCATACATATTCCTACAATCAATATTAGCAATAACCAATATACCATTCCGGCTATAAAAGCATTTGGAATTTTTGTACTAATCTGTGCCGCAGAATGCCCGGCATCAATCGTCCATCCGACAAAGGTTTGTATGAATGATGCTAAATCATTGAAGAATGATTTACAATCGACAAGGAACATATCTGACTGTACTGCCTGAAAAAGAGTGGTTGTCAACGAATACCATGCAAGAAGGAACAAGGTTGTTTGGAACATTACCGTTTTTGCTTTATACTGTCCTGCAAGTCGCTCTTTTTGTGTTTCGTATTTTGCTTTTGCATTCTGATAGGCTGTCCGGTTACAGGCTTCACATTTTTCATAGAGTACCGGCTTTTCTACCGGTATTTCTACGATTTTCTGATGTGTCCGGGCATAATCCCGTTCCTGTGTTAAATAGCATATTTTATCTTGACATTCCTCTATCATGACGTTTGCGCTTCGCAACTTCTCTTTCTCGATCCGCAATGCTCTGTCTGCCAGCTTCAAGTCGTTCTTTAATGCTTGAATATTCCCGGCTCTGTTCTCTTTGTTTAATTTCTCGTTCAAGGTCAGAGATTCGCTGAGCTGCGTCTTCAGTTCCACGATAAGCTGTTCTTTCTGTTCTAGTTCTTCTTGTATCTCCTCGGTCAAGAGCAGAAGTTCTTCCAACTGTTCGGCGTTCTTTGATTCTCTGGATTCGTTCATCTATATCACGTCCTTTCTCTATCTGCTGTTCCAGTTCAGCAATTCGGTGTTCTGTTTCAGTAATAAACTGTTTTCGCTGTTCAGCTTCTGTGCCAATTTCTGCCATTGCTGATTTTCGTTTTCCAAAAGCTCTATCTTCGTTTTCTGTTCTTCCATCTTGGAAAGCAGTTCCTCGGTATTTGGCAAAATGTTGAGCAGCTCGGATAACTCGTTGTTTAATTTTTGTAATTTCTGATTCTGTTTTTGCATAAGAGAGAGTTGAGTGTCCCGGTTCTGCATTTCCAGAATCATTTCTGCCATTAGGTTCTGCTGTTCTTCGATTTGACCAATCATGGATTCCATTAAGGGTATAATTTCCCGGCTTTCTTCTAATGTCATTTAATCGCTCCTTCCATAATGATAATGCACCCGATACTTTCCCAAAGGTGTTTAGTATCTTTTGCAATAACGTGTTTTGTTGTTTTATGATTTGATTTTCCGCTACTTTCCACGAGCCTTTTATTTCCTGCCCGGCAAAAAACTTTTGTTCAATCTTTCTTGCGTCAGCTCCTTCATGGATGGTAGGAATCTGGAGTTTTCCCTGCTTTTCATAAGAACGATGATCAACTTGATTATGCAAAGGCAGATGTTCATTACATACCTTTGCCCATTCACTCCGCCACAGTTCACAATTTTTTGGATTGTTCCATCCAGTAGCATCGGTCAGCACCCGTTTCCATTGCAGGCGGTTTCTTGCTCCAATCTTCTGAATTCCGTTTTCGTCTAATACAGGGATACGGATTCCATGACGGTCAGGGTTTTTCTTATCCTGCCACCAGTTCGGATGGGATTCATCAATCACGATATTTCCGTTTTTATCTCTGACAAAATCCCAATCCTTGACTTCTTTCTTTCCCCAAGAATGATCCGGGTTAAAAGGACGCATAGTTAGAAGCAGATGGACATGGGGGTTGCCATCCCCTTTGTCGTGGATACTCCAATCAGCGCACATTCCTCTATCTACAAAAGTTTTTTGGATATAGTCGGTTGTATATTGAATTTGTTCCTGTCTGCTCCATTCTTTGGGGAGGGCAAATTCAAATGACCTGCCAAGTTGGGCATCTGCATTTTTTTCAATCTTCAATACCTCATTCCATAACCTCTGTTTCTGAAATGTGATTTTGAATTTTTTTAAAGCAGCTTCTTTATCTTCTGACCTTTTGTATCGGACAGATTTTTGAAAGCGTTTTATATTTTCTTCTGGTACTATCTGCCATTCAGGAGGTGCGTTTTCGCACATCATCAGCCGGGTGTAGACCACTTCTTTTTTAGAAGTGTAATAACTGATTCTCCCTGTTTCCTCGTTTTTCATCACATCCCCATTGAGATATGCGGAAGCGGAGATAACAGATTTCCCTTTACTTCGTCCGACTATTTTGATTGTGTAATGAAAAATCGCCATGTCTGGATTCCTCCTTTCTGACGTATCCGGCATAGATTTCCGGCAACATTGCTTTCAGTTTTAGAAAAAGCAGCATTGCCGGAACTCCCTCTGCGTAAGAGTGCCCTGCGCATAGCAGCCTGCATGGAATGCGCCTCTCTGGCGAAGAGTGCCTCCTGCGGCATGAGCAGGTCTGGCTGAAAGCCCCGCCGACGGAACGAGCCCGGCAAGCGTGAGCGCAGACCGGTTGACACTTGTGGCAAACTTATTGGGACGACCTCTGGTTGTCCATAAGTGCGCCCTTCATGAAAAAGCAATGAAGGGAATGAAAAACTCATCCCCTCTGCCATTACACTTCCTCCATATCGGTATTGGTTTCTTTCTGCATTGCTTTTGAGAAAAATCTCCCATTGGCTTCCTGCCTTTTCAGAAAAACAATCAGCTTTGGGATGTCTTTTTCCTCAATAGGAGCACCAAGAACGGATTCCACCGCACCGCCAATCTGACAGAGCCTATGGGTTCGTTTTTTACTTTCCTCGGTTTTCTTTCGTTTCAGAAGTTCTTTCTTCTGTGCTGCATATCGTTTTGCTTTTTCAAGGCTTTCCTGTTCCCTTTTTTCCATTTCAAGCATTCGTTCTTCATAACTTTTTGTTGATTTTGCCATTATTACATTCTCCTTTCTTTTGCAAACATAAGTTCTCGGTTGCGTATCAGAAGAAGCACATGGTATAATCTTCTTGCGTGTAGGTATATCATGGCTTTGGTCTGATAGAACCTTTGGCGGTTTCTTTGGAAGCCGCCTTTTTAATTTGCCACAGTTCTTGTTACAGCTTTTACATTTCCTCTATCCCTCAAATCACGACCTTCATTAGCTTCCATAAACATTTCCAGAATATCGGTTTTAATCAGGACTTTGCGACCAACCTTTAATACTGGAAGTTTCTTCCATTCTACAAGCTGTCTTAAGGTGTTTCTGCCGATTCCCGTATAGTCAGCAGCTTCTTCGATGGATAATGCAATTTTTCTTTGCGTCATATAATCACCTCCTTACAAATTGCATTATGCAATTCTTGTGATGTAAGTATATCCTTTTCACATCTTTTTGTCAAGCGTTACGAAATGTTAAAAATAAACTTTATATTGCATATTGCAATTTCGGAAAAACAATGCTATAATTCATACATACCGAAAAAGGAGGCAGTCAGCATGAAAGATAAAGAATTACGCAAGCTGATAGGGAGCAGAGTAAAACAGCGCCGTCTGGAATTGAATCTGACACAGCCTTATGTCGCAGAAAAGATGGGTGTTACCGCTTCTACAATCCTGCGTTATGAGAATGGTTCGATTGACAATACGAAAAAAATGGTGTTGGAAGGTCTTTCGGAAGCACTCCATGTATCTGTGGAATGGCTCAAAGGGGAAACAGATGAATATGAAACCGATATTACGGATAAGAGAGAATTACAGATTCGTGATGCGATGGGAGATATTCTGGAACAGTTACCACTTGCCCTTACCAAAGAAGAAGATGCTTTTTCAAAAGATTTATTACTGCTGATGTTAAAACAATATGGTCTGTTTTTGGATTCCTTTCAGTTCGCCTGCAAAAACTTTAAGGGGAATGATGGTCAGACGGATATTGCCAAAACAATAGGGTTTGAATCGAATGATGAATATAATGAGATTATGTTCTTAAGGGAAATCACTCACACCATCAATGCTTTTAATGAGATGGCAGACATCGTAAGGCTCTATTCCAAGAAACCCAAAACAGCAGAGCAAAGGCTTGCAAATCTTTTATCAGAAGTCTTATACGAAGATTCCGAATCGGTATAGTAAGACAGCCGGAGTTATGATATACTTACACGCACGAAGCATTTCATCAGTTCCGATTGTCTAATATCGAAAGGAGACATACGATTATGGCAAAAGGATCTGTAAGAAAAAAAGGAAAGAAATGGTACTACCGCTTCTATGTAGAGGACGCAAGCGGCAATCTTGTTCAGAAAGAATGCGTTGGAACAGAAAGCAAAAGTGAAACTGAAAAACTGCTCCGTCAGGCAATGGATGATTATGAGAAAAAGAAATTTGTTGCCAAAGCGGAAAATCTCACAGTCGGACAGCTTTTGGATGTGTGGGCAGAGGAGGAATTAAAAACAGGTACGCTCAGCAATGGTACTGTGGAGAATTACCTCGGAACAATCCGAAATATTAAGAAACATCCGCTGGCAGAACGGAAATTAAAAAATGTAACCTCTGAGCATTTGCAATCCTTTTTTGATTTGCTTTCCTTCGGGGGAGTTCATCCCGACGGAAAAGAGAGAAAGGGTTACAGCAAAGATTACATCCATTCTTTTTCCGCAGTCATGCAGCAGTCCTTCCGCTTTGCAGTATTTCCAAAACAGTATATTACGTTCAATCCCATGCAGTATATTAAACTGCGGTATCAGACGGACGAAGTTGATTTGTTTTCAGACGAGGACATGGACGGAAATATCCAACCAATTTCACGAGAAGATTATGAAAGATTGCTTGCTTATCTGAAAAAAAAGAACCCAGCCGCAATACTTCCAATCCAGATAGCCTATTATGCCGGGCTTCGTATTGGAGAAGCCTGCGGTTTGGCGTGGCAGGACGTAAATCTGGAAGAACAATGCCTTACCATAAGACGTAGCATCCGATACGATGGCTCAAAGCGCAAATATATCATCGGACCAACCAAGCGGAAAAAAGTAAGGGTTGTTGATTTTGGAGATACGCTGGTAGAGATTTTCCGTAATGCCCGGAAAGAGCAGTTAAAAAATCGAATGCAGTACGGAGAACTTTATCACACGAACTACTACAAAGCGGTCAAAGAGAAAAACAGAGTGTACTACGAATATTATTGCTTAGACAGAACAGAGGAAGTCCCGGCAGATTATAAAGAAATTTCTTTCGTCTGTTTAAGACCGGATGGTTGTCTGGAACTTCCAACTACTTTGGGGACTGTTTGCAGAAAGGTGGCAAAAACATTAGAGGGATTTGAAGGCTTTCATTTCCACCAGTTACGTCACACCTATACAAGCAACCTTTTAGCAAATGGAGCTGCCCCAAAAGATGTGCAGGAACTGTTAGGACACTCAGATGTAAGTACCACAATGAATGTCTATGCTCACTCCACAAGAGATGCTAAACGAAAATCAGTTAGGCTTCTTGATAAAGTGGTAGGCAATGATTAAAAAAATTCCCTTATTTCCCTTGTGATTATCTCATAAGGGTAAAAATAAGGGAAACTACATATCATTTCACTAATGGACAGGCGGGAAAGCCTATAAAATGGGGAAAGTTAGAGAGATAATTATATAAATTCAAGTTTGGAGAATTGAGAAAATCGGAATTTTGGAGGTTATTATGGCTTTTGATTTTAAAAAAGAGTATAAAGAATTCTA